>CABZIT010000009.1 GCA_902525795.1 uncultured Bacteroidota bacterium | reverse complement strand
TCCAAAAATATATGAAAAGTGCTTTTGATGAGGTGCGAACTGAGGTAGCTAATCTAAATGCATTTGTTCAGGAAAGAATTTCAGGAATTAAAATTGTAAAGCAATTTGCTAGAGAGAAAGATGAATTTGAGAGTTTTAAAAAAATAAATGAAAGGCATAAAAAAGCTTGGTTAAAAACAGTTTGGTACAATTCAATTTTCTTCCCTGTTGCTGAGATTTTTTCATCATTAACCCTAGCTTTAGTAGTTTGGTATGGGGGGATGAACGCAGTTTTAGAAAGTAGCTCATCAATTGGACAATTAACAGCATTTATAATGATGATTCCCATGTTATTTAGACCTTTGAATCAAATTGCAAACAAGTTTAATGTTTTACTTATGGGAATGGTAGCTGCAGAGCGTGTTTTTAAAATTTTAGATACAAGTTCTATAATGGTAAATTCAGGAAACTCTGATGCAAGTTCTTTAAAAGGTTATATAAATTATAATAATGTTTCATTTTCATATGACAAACAAAATAACGTTATTGATAATTTTAATTTATCAATCAAATCTGGATCTACAAACGCAATTGTTGGTGCAACTGGATCTGGTAAATCAACCTTAATTAAATTACTAAATAGATTTTATGATTGTCAAAATGGCTCAATATTGATTGACGGAGTTGATATTAAGCAATACAATTTACATTCGTTGAGAAGCAATATTGGCTTTGTTTCACAGGAAATTCATTTATTTTCTGAAACAATTTATAATAATATAACTTTATTCAACAAAAATATTTCTTTGGCTGAAGTTGAGGACGCTGCTAAACAAATTGGACTTCATGAGTTTATTTGTTCTTTACCAAATGGATATAATTACAATGTACTGGAAAGAGGAGCAGGTTTATCAACAGGTCAAAGACAGCTAATTTCGTTTTTAAGAGTTTATCTAAAAAATCCAAAAATTTTGATTTTGGATGAAGCAACATCCTCAATTGACACATTTTCTGAAAAATTAATTCAAAAAGCAACAAAAAAAATAACTGAAAATAGAACATCTATAATAATTGCGCATAGATTAAGTACAATCATTAATTCAGATAATATTATTGTTATGTCAAATGGCAAATTGACTGAAATGGGAAGCCATAATGAATTATTGAAAAATAATGATGGTTATTATTCTAAACTTTATAAGACACAGTTAAGAAGAGAAAAAACAGTAACTCTAGTTTAACTTATGTCCTTTTCAATAATATTTAACAAATTGTCAATGTTCGAATAATTAATAAACTTTCCATTTTTGATGTATGAAATTTTTCCATTTTCTTCTGAAACAACCAGAGCAATAGCATCTGTTTTTTCAGTTATACTTACAGCTGCACGATGCCTTAGACCATAGTTGCTTGAAATTTTTGTTTCATTACTGATTGGTAGTACCACCCTGGTTGATTTAATATTGTTATTTGATATTATTATTGCACCATCGTGAAGTGGGCTGTTCTTAAAAAAAATACTCTCAATGATTGGTTGTGTAACCATTATGTTCATTTCATCTCCTGTATTTTCTAAAAAATTTAGTTTATTATTTCTCTCTATTACCATTAGTGCACCAGTCTTGGATTTACTCATATTTTTACAAGCACTTATTAGGGCAGTGATATTGGTAGAATCTCTATCTAACTTTTGATTTTTTAGAAATTTTATCTTTTCAAAAATTGACCCTTTTTTTGAGAGATTTGTAGATCCAATCATCAATAAAAATTTTCTTATTTCTGGCTGAAAAACAACAATTAAGGCAATAATACCAACACTCATAAAACCACCTATAATACTAGAAAGTAATCCCATTTTGAGGAAGAGAGTACTTCTCCAAACTAGATATATAAGAATAATTCCGATGAATATATTTATTGCAACTGTACCCTTGAGAAGTTTATATGCATAGTACATGAGAGTTGCTACTAAAATTATATCAACAATATCAACTAAAGAAAAATTAAGTATTTCGGTAATAAATTCCATTTATTGCAAATATATGACTATTAATTTTTTTTTAATTCCTCAACAAGTTTTATACACTCAACTGCCTCTTTAACATCGTGTACTCTCAAAATATTAGCCCCCTTGATCAATGAAATAGTGTGTAAGGCGGTTGAGCCATTAAGCGCTTTGTCAGCTTTGATATTTAAGGTCTTATATATCATTGACTTTCTGGATAATCCAACTAACATAGGTTTTTCTAAATTTTTGAAAAAATCAAGATTATTTAATAATTCAAAATTTTGAGAAATATTTTTGGCAAATCCAAAACCTGGATCAATAACAATATCTTTTATATTTAAATTTGCAGCTTCATCAATTTTTTTTGAAAAATAACTGATTAATTCTCCAATTATATCGTCATATTTTGCTTTTTCAACCATATTAGATGGGTTGCCTTTCATGTGCATAATTATATATGGTATTTGATATTTTCCAACAACTTTCATCATATTAGTATCTAAATTACCACCTGAAATATCATTTATAATATCTGCACCATTATGAATGCATTCTTCAGCTACTTTTGAACGGAACGTATCAATAGAGAAGAAGATTTCAGGAAAATATTTTTTACAATCTTTTAATGTTGGAACAACTCTATCAATTTCAATCTTTTCATCGACATCATCAGCACCAGGCCTGGAGCTGTATCCTCCAATATCAATAATTGTAGCACCATCCTCAATCATTTTTTCAATTTGTTTGAGAATTTTGGCATTGCTGTTGTAATAACCTCCATCATAAAATGAATCAGGAGTGACATTTAAAATACCCATGACTTTTGGTGTAGATAAATCAATAAGTTCGCCTCTAATATTTAAAGTCATTCTTTTGTAAAAATTAAAGTTTATTGTTTGAAGATTATAAATATTTAATCGAAATTTACGTAAAATTATTACTTGTTGTGAAAAAAACAATTACTGAATACAATAGAGTCACCTCAATATGTAAGCAATTGTTTCAAAAAAAATTAGTTGATTATGGAAGTGCGTGGAGAATTTTGAGGCTTTCATCACTGACTGATCAAATTTTTATTAAAGCTCAAAGGATTCGTGGTTTACAACAAAATAAAACACAAAAAATTAACGAAAGTCAAAGTGACGAATTTATTGGAATTATTAATTATTCGGTCATGGCACTAATTCAAATTCAAGAAGGTATTTCTGAGATGCCTGATTTTGATAACAAAAAGTGTAGCGAGCTCTACGATAGTATGATTAATAACACCAAAGAATTAATGATGAATAAAAATCACGATTATGGTGAGGCGTGGAGAGATATGAGAGTTAGTTCACTGACAGATCTTATATTACAAAAACTTCTTAGGGTAAAACAGATTGAGGATAACAGCGGAAATACAATTGTCAGTGAAGGTATTGATGCAAATTATTCGGATATTATTAATTATGCAATTTTTGCATTAATTCACATGAATTTAAAATGAAATTAATTACATATTTTTTTAGATTTTTTGTTGGCGTACTTTTTATTTTTTCTGGGTTGATTAAACTAAATGACCCTGTTGGATTTTCTTTCAAATTAGAAGAGTATTTTGGACCTACCGTATTAGATTTAGGATTTTTAATTCCGTTAGTATTACCAATGGCAATTTCAATAGTCATTTTTGAGGTTTTAGTTGGGGTTAGTCTGCTAATTGGTTTTAAGAAAAAATATACTTTATGGAGTTTATTGCTAATGATTGTCTTTTTTACTTTTTTGACATGGTACTCAGCTTATTTCAACAAGGTGACAGACTGTGGATGTTTTGGTGATGCTATAAAGTTGACTCCATGGGAATCGTTTTACAAGGATATTATTTTACTCATCATGATTGTATTTATGTATTTCAATCAGAAGTTTATACACCCAATTTTTAACTTGAAATTCCAAATTTCATCATTATTGCTTTCATTAATTGTGTGTGTATTTATCACCTACACTGTTTTGAGTCATCTACCCATAATAGATTTTAGAGCATACAAAGTCGGAAATAATATAAAAGATGAAATGTCAATCCCTGAAGATGCACCAAAAGATGTATATGAATACAACTGGGAATTTTTAATTGATAATAAAAAACAAATTATAACAACTACAGGTGATTACCCAACCGTAGAAGGTGAATTTGTTGATGTTACAACAAAATTGATAAAAAAGGGTTATGAGCCAGCTATATATGATTTTTCAATAGAAGATGGTGATATTAATTTTACTGATGAGGTCCTTGATATGAATAAAGTTATTGTTATCATTTCTTATGATCTTGAAAAAATTAATAAAAAATCAATTGTGAAAATCAAAGATTTATTTACAAATGCCTTCAATAGTGATTATGAAATTATAGGATTGACTTCTTCTTCAAAAGCATTCAGTGAAAATTTTAGTATGCAAAATGATTTACCTTTTGCGTTTTATACCTGTGATGAAACTGCATTAAAGACAATTGTTAGATCTAATCCAGGTCTAATTGTTTTAGAAAAAGGAACTATTATAGCTAAGAAACATTTTAATGATTTTGATAATTTAAATTTAAAATAATTGATAAAATTTATTTTAGATAAACTAATTTATTCCATGCTTACACTCATGGGAGTAATTACTATAATTTTTTTTCTTTTTAATGTGCTCCCAGGTGATCCTGCTAGAATGATGCTAGGACAAAATGAGAGCTCTGAACAGTTAGAGCTTGTTAAAAAAAAATACGGATTTGACCAGCCACTTTCAAAACAGTATTTTTTGTATTTAAATGATTTGTCACCCGTTTCATTTCATTCAAACGCACAAAATGATTATTCTTATTTCGATCAAAAGAAATATTCAGGAATTGGTTTATTACATTTTAATTCATTTTCAATAAACTTAAAGTATCCCTATTTACGTACTTCCTATGTGAATATGGGCAAAAAGGTATCAGATATAATACTTGAGACCCTACCTAATACTATTATTCTTGCTATTGCATCAATTGTAATTGCATCTGTTATCGGAATATTTTTGGGAGTAATTTCAGCTATTTTTAAAAATTCAAAAATTGATATTTTTATTCAATTTATCAGTACCATTGGGATGAGTGTTCCTTCTTTTTTTAGTGCGATTTTATTTGCCTGGTTTTTTGGTTATATTTTAAAAGAGTACACCGGTCTTAATATGACAGGAAGTTTATATGAGTTAGATGATTATGGAGAATCACTTAATTTAAAATTAAAGAACTTAATTTTACCTGCGATTGTACTAGGAATTAGGCCCCTGGCAGTTCTAACTCAATTGATGAGAAATGAGCTTTTAAATGTATTGGCTCAGGATTATATCAGAACAGCAAGAGCAAAAGGTCTTTCGGAATTTTATGTAATTAAAGATCATGCTTTAAAGAATTCTTTAAACCCTGTTGTTACTATAATTTCAGGTTGGTTTGCATCACTTTTAGCGGGGGCGGTATTTGTAGAATTTATTTTCGGATGGAATGGAATTGGAAAAGAAATTGTTAATGCTTTAAACATGCTAGATCTTCCTGTGATCATGGGATCTGTATTAGTTATCTCAGTAATGTTTATTTTAATTAATATTATAGTTGATTTAATTTATATTAAATTAGATCCAAGAGTAAAGTTAAGTTGATGAAAAGAAGAAAAATTGTTGCTGGTAATTGGAAGATGAACATGACTCTTGTTGAGTCAATAGAATTATCAAATGCATTAATTAATATTAAGAAACCCAATGTTGATGTAATGATCGCTCCAAGTTTTACAAATATTTATCATCTAAAGAAACATTTTGATTCCCATCAGATTGACGTGATTGCTCAAAATGTTAATCAAAATTCAAAGGGTGCTTTTACGGGGGAGATTTCAGTTGAAATGTTAAAGAGTATTGGAGTAAATTGTGTTATTATTGGACATAGTGAGCGTAGAAGCTTATTTGGAGAAACTGATCAAATTCTGTTTGAAAAATTAAATTATGCAACATCTAATGATATGAATGTCATTTTTTGTATTGGTGAAGAGCTTCAACAAAGACAAAATGGAAATTATTTTGATGTAATTCAAAATCAACTTGAAATGGGAGTTCTAGGTTTATCCACTGAACTAATAAAAAAAGTTACTTTGGCTTATGAACCAGTTTGGGCAATTGGAACAGGAGTTACAGCTAATCCAGATCAGATTCAAGAAATTCATCAATTTATCAGAAATCTAATACATCAAAGTTTTGATGAAAAAACTTCAAACTCAATAAGAATTTTGTATGGTGGTAGTGTAAAGCCAACAAATGCAGAAGAAATATTTAATTTACCTGATGTTGATGGTGGTTTAATTGGTGGAGCATCATTAAAATTTGCCGATTTTCAATCCATTGTTGAGGCCGCTGATGTCTAGCAATTATATATCAATTAATTTTATCGTTAAACCTGTATACCCAGGTGCTGAAATTTTATTAGCTGAGCTAAGTCAACTAGAATTTGAGATGTTTGAAGAGACTGACTTAGGTTTAGTTGCTTATATTGAAGAACACTTATTTTTAGAAAAAAAAATATTCGATTTATCTATATTTAACTCAAAAGAATTTAAAATTTCTTTTACCAAAAAGAAAATAAAAAATCAAAATTGGAATAAAAGGTGGGAAAGCAATTTTGATGCTGTGGAAATAAATTCTTCATGCACAGTTAGAGCTCCTTTTCATGAAAAATCTAACAAACAATTTGATATTATCATTATGCCTGAGATGAGTTTTGGAACAGGTCACCATGAAACGACTCAGTTGATGATGAAATACATTTTGGAGCTTAATATTTCAGAGCTTATGGTATGCGATATTGGATGTGGTACAGGAATATTATCCATTCTTGCTGAAATGAAAGGGGCTAAAAAAATTGATGCAGTTGATATTTCCCAAAATTGCTGCAATAATACATTATCTAATATTAAGCTTAATAATTGTTATAAAATTTTTGTTCATAATTCAAATTCAAAAATATTGGATGGTAAATTATATAATTTAATTTTATCAAATATGACTTATGACAAGCTTTCTGAAAATTTTAAAAATTTCTCTGCGTTAATTAATAAGGGAGGAGAATTAATTGTTAGCGGTTTTTTTGAAAATGATTTAGCTTTAATTAATGATGAACTAAGAAGGTATAACTTTACCTTTATTAGCAGTAAAAATAAAAATAAATGGGTTGCGGCTAGGTTCGCTTATAGTACAACCCCTTGATTTGAACTATAACAATTTTCATTCAAATCTGACTCTAAAATTCCATTAAAGCCCTGATCAATATTTTTAAAATTATTATAGCCTAATTTTTGTAAAATTGAAATTGCGATAACAGATCTATATCCACCCGCGCAGTGAAGAAAAGTTTCATTATTAGAAATTTCATTTTTTCTGTTTTCGATTTTTGAGAGTGGAATATTCAATGATCCTTCAATATGTTTTTTTGCATATTCAGAAATATTTCTAACATCTAAAATATTAACTTTATTCAACTTTAAAATATCAGTGAATTCAGACGGTCTGACTGAGTTAATTTTACTAATCACATTTCCACTTTTCACCCATTTTTTTATGCCGCCATCCAAGAACCCCAAGCAATTATCAAATCCAATTCTAGAAAGTCTAATTATTGCTTCTTTTTCTCTACCGGGATTACAAATTAGGATAATTTTAGTTTTGACATCTTTTAAAATTTCACCAACCCAAGGTGCAAATCTACCGTCAAGTCCAATAAATATAGAGTTTTTTATATGTGATTTAATATAATCAGTTACGCTTCTTGTATCTAATATAATTATACTTGGATCTAAAATATATTTTTTGAATTCATCAACAGAAATGGCTACATTTGATCTTATTAAAACATCTTCAAGATCATCATATCCATCTTGATTTAATTTAACATTAGCAGGGAAATATGCAGGAGGTTCAGGTAAATTTTTGATTAGCTTATCTACAAATTCGTTTTTATCACAACTTCCATTTAAAGCGTAATTAACTTTCTTTTGGTTTTTAAGAGTATCAATAGTTTCTTTCATCATATTTTTACCACATGCAGATCCAGCACCATGTCCAGGGTAAACTATAATTTCATCATCAAGTGGCTTAATTTTATTATTAATTGATTCATATAATATGGCAGCTAATTTTTCTTTTGATAACCCTTTATATCTTTGCGCTACATCCGGTATTCCTACATCACCTAAAAATAAAGTGTCACCTGTGAAAATAGAATGTTGTTTACCTTCTTCATTAAAAAGAAGAAGTGATGAACTCTCTAGCGTGTGGCCCGGCGTGTGTATAAATTGTATTTTGATATTTCCAATATCAAAAAAATCTCCGTCTTTAGCTATTATGCAATCAAAATTTGGATCTGCTTTTGGGCCGTAAACAATTGGGGAATTTGTTGCTTTAGATAAACTTAGGTGACCACTTACAAAATCTGCATGGAAATGCGTTTGAAATATATATTTAATTTCTGATTTTGTTCTGTCAGCTTTGTTAATGTAGTAATCAATTTCACGAATTGGGTCAATGACTGCCGCTTCTCCATTACTTTCGATAAAATAAGATGCCTGTGACAAGCACGCAGTATAAATTTGATCAATTTGCATGATGCAAAATTATAAAATAATTATCATAATAATTGCTCCAAAAAATAATCCCTCTACATATGCCAGCCAAAGAGCATTAAAGGTTGATAAATTGATTTCTTTTAACATATTATCAATTTTGTCTCTATAAGGTATAGTAAGGAAGTATATTATTGAAATTATTAATAAGTAGCTTATAATTATATTCATATTTTAAAATTAATAATTGTTTTTTGAATATTAGAAATAATCAAAATGTCTCTATTCACTAAATTATAATTACATAAATTTGTCTTCATAATTTAAAGGCCTCGTAGCTTAACTGAATAGAGCATCTGATTACGGCGCAAGACATACAGATAGCCTTTTTTTTTCAATTTATTTTTACTCTGTAATTTTTTAAGAAAAGTTTTATGTAAAGCACACGGGTAGGCACAAAATTAAATTTTTGTAAATTACTTTAATGAAAAAGCTAATGCTGCTACTGTTTATCCCTATAATTAACAGTGCTCAAATAATCCCCGATAACTCGGATTACAATCAAAATATAATTTGGGAAAATGTTTTCACTGAGGGAAACCCGGGGAAAGTAAACAGAGGTTTAGTAGATTCTGATGGAAATTTAGCTGTTGTATTTATGCCTGACAATCAATCAAGAATTCATAAAATTGATGGTCAAAACGGAGAACTAATATGGTCTATAACAATAAATAATACTGTAGGTTTTGGCATTACAGAAATTAATGATAATAACAGAGTTGATTATATAGTTAGTGGTGGATCAGGAAACACACAAGAAAGGTGGATGGCAAGACTGAATGGAGACAATGGGTCAATAATTTGGAATCAGGATTACAATTCAAGTGGAAGCTCATCAATGTTTGATGGTATAAGGTCAACTATTGTAGGAAACGACGGATATATTTATGGCGCAGGATTCATCGGTGGAGACGAGTCCGATACAATTTTTATAGTCTATGGCGGAAATGCGATGACGATAAAAGTGAACCCATCTAATGGACAAGAAATTTGGACAGCTATCAATAGTCAAACAGAATATGCAGTCTCAATTGTTGAATCTTCTAATGGAGATCTATATTACGGCTCAACTAATTACGAAGGCGACCTGACTTTAACAAAGTTAAATAATAGTGGTAATGAATTATGGACACGCAATCTGTATGGTACAGAGGGAATAATTCCTGCCGATTTGGACATTCATAATGACATAATTTATTATGGTGGACATCGGGAAAGAGAGGGTAATGGAGAACCGTTTGACTATTCATCTATCAAAATTGACTTAGAGGCAAATATACTCTGGTCTAAACATTATGCAAACCCAAGGGGTTACGATTTAGAATATATTAGAAACGAATTATACGGAATAAAAGTTTCTGATGATGGGGTATATTTATTTGGGGGGACTGGAGATGAAAATGAGTCATATTCTGCTACTAACCCACCCTTTGAATCATCAGATATTTGGAATGGATGGGTTTTATTTACTGATTTTGACGGTAACATAATTAGAAGTGATGTTTTTTGCCACGAGGAAGTAAATACTGCAACTGAATATGGTGACTTAACCGAAAATGGCTTTGTAATATTTAACGATACTGATGCTTTTGGAGATACTGAAGTTGGTGTTATGAAAATTATTAATCCAATTTTAACAAATAACAATTATAATATTTCAAATATAATTGACTTTTTTCCAAACCCATCATCTCAATATATTAACGTAAATATTGATTCAGAGTTGGAAGTAGTCGTTTTTGATCTGATTGGTAAAGAATTGTTTAGAAAGAAGATTAATGGTAGGCTTGATATAAGCTCATTAGAAAAAGGCACTTATATAATTAATATAACAGATGGTAGTAATATCTCAACACATAAAATAATCAAAGAGTAAGATACGATATGAAAAAGCTAATACTATTACTATTTATTCCAATACTTATTATTGTTTTGATTTCTGAATATAATGCTAATGAAACCCAAAAAAAATTAGATATAATTGAAAAAGAACTTGATGAGAAAATAAGAATCGCAAAAGAAAAAGACTCTTTAGAAAACATAAAAAACTAAACATCACATTTATAATAACTAAATCATAGGCATATCTTCTTCTTTTAATTTTATGTGAATATTTATTTAGTTTATATTTGCTCGCGCGTTGTACTCAAGAAACTGAGAAAAGAAATAGTTTGGTTGGACACGTGGTTGGACACAGACAAAATAATGCAGTTTTATAAAGTAGCGTTTTATATCATATAACGGCCTCGTAGCATAACTGAATAGTGCATCTGATTACGGCTCAGAAGGTTGGGGGTTTGAATCCCTCCGAGGTCACAAAGGGAATTGCAGAAATGTAGTTCCCTTTTTTATTAGATGTATACATTACATTATTCATTAAGCTAATAAATTGCATTAAATTTAGGTTGGTCTAGTAGCTGTTTCAACTATACCTCTAGTTCTAATAGTTACTTGCATACATCACCATCCACTCCCAGGTGCTTCAGGGCTCTGTGCCTGTGCTTTTTTAGGACTCAATATTGTAAATGTACCTATGGAGGTTAAAGCTGCATATTTTCCAATCTTTCTCAGTGCTTCTTTTCTAGAAATCTCTTTTTTGTGAGCAGTTTTCTTATTCTCTTTAGACATATAACTAATAGCTTATTGAATGATTATTTTTTTATTTATTGTTCCGTATTGTGTATTTAGTTTCACTATGTAAATACTATTGGCAAGTTTTGGTAATATTATATCATTTGCTCCGTTTCCTTCAAAAGATGTTTTGAACATTTCTTGTCCTAAAATATTGAATATTAAAATTGTACCATTTCCTTCATGAAGACCTTGAACTCTTAATTTAGAATCTACAGTAATAAACATACTAATAGTATCTAAATTATTTGTTTCTGTAATTAAAGGTGAAGAAGTTTTAGTATGAATATAAAATCGACCGTTTGTATTACCACTTTCAATAAAAACTATATATTTTGAGTTAGCTTCATCTAAACGTGTTACTATATTAGTGATTTTATCTTCTAAATACACTTTGTAATTTTCAGGAATATTTAAAGCATCTGCGCTAAAAGTAATCTCTGATCCTTCTGATACACTAACTCCAACAGGAATTACCATGTTTTCAAAATTTGAATTTGGTAAAGCTTGAATTGCTAATTTTTTCCCTGTATTATTTTCTACTAATTCTGTATAAATTAATAAATGATCATTGCCAAATAAAGAGCTATCTGAACCATTATCAAAAGACGTTGTTCTGTTGTTAATATATCTTACAGTTGTATTTTTCTGAAAATCATTAGTAGAAGCAAATAAATTTATTTCAAATCTAGTATTAGTATTAGAGTTTTTATAATAGGTTTGACTTGTTAGAGTTTGCATATTTTCAGTAAAAGAAAAATTACCACCGCCGGACGCTGATTTTATAAAAAAGCCTTGAGTTGGCGCAATTCTAAATGCTGCATCATCTTGATTCTTTGTAATAAAGGTTGAATTTAAAGAGTCCCAAATCCATATCGTCTCTTCAGCTAAAACAGAAGTATTTGCTGTTAAGAGATTGTTAGTGGCACTAGTTGTTGATTTATTTGCAAATAGCCAAGTTGAATAAGGATTACCTACTAAGTTAAATCCATTTCCACCGCTTGAAATTGAAATTTCAACAGGAGAGGTATCTTGTAGTTTTCCTCTAAATTGTAATGTTGGTGGAGTAGTCCCAGTAGCATCTAATTGTGTAGTATACCCTTTACCATCAACAAAACTATCTGTACCAGAGTATGGATCGGCAACATATGTGTATTTTGAACCTGCACTAAGAGCATCATCATATGGAGCGAATGCCGATCTACCGCCATTCGTAACTACTGAAGTGGAATTATTAATGAAATTAGCAATAGTAGCGTCTTCTAATGGCGATCCTATTAATATCCATTTCTGATTATAGCTTGCTGAAGCCATTTTATGATTGAAATAAACTCTATTTCCAGTAGGACCATAGGTGCCGCCAATTTTTATTAATCCTGGTCCTAAATTACCAGCTTTAACAGTAATACTATTAACAGCGGTGTTTGAAATGGTTAGATTATTAGCAATACTGATACTTCTTGAGGAGTTTATTCTTAGTTTTCCTGAAGATCCTATCGTTAAATCATTTACTTTAACCGCAGAAGAAAGATCTACAATGTGATCAAGAGTAACGTCAATTTTATGAGAATCAGGAGCAACATCACCTACCCAAGTTGAACCATCTTCCCAATCTCCAGCTTGTTGCGAAGTTATTGAAGTTGTAATTGCAGATCTCGGGGTTATAAGTTCAGCATTTGAAGTTAGAACTAAAGATAGATCATCAACATGAACAGATGAACCTGTTGTTTTAAGACGAACTCGTACCGATGCATCATCATTTGTTAATGATCCAAATGTTCTTACAACCTTTTCCCAAACTCCTGTGGCTTGTATGGTATAATCTGCTTCATCAGAATATGTACTTGAAGAGGTGTAAACAAAAGGGGCAATAACATCATTTGCTTGACCTTTTACATAAAATGTAAATGTATAACTACCAGCTGTAGGAACAGTAATTTTTGCAGAGGTTTGTAAACGATTATTAGAATTATCACACGCATTTATTTTCCATGATCCACTACCATCAGCCGTATACGTCACTGTTGCATCGTATGCACCCTCTGCGCTTCCACTGCAGGCATTAACTGCGGTCCCACTCCAACTGGTACCTGAGGTGAAGGTTGGATTATTTCCAGATAGCAAATTTCTTGTGTCTGACAATGGGTTTAATATTGCATACCTAGCATCTTCAACCCAAACAGAGGTATCTAAAAGTGTACTTACAGTTGTTGATTTCGGATTATAAGTAGTTGCTGAAAATTCACTTCTATCAAAATTCTCAGTAAGTGGACTATCCGTTCTCTTATTAATTGTTTTATTAGACTTTGGTCCAGCATCCCAAACTGCAAAAGAAAATCCATCAGTTATGGCTTTTTCAGCAACATATTTTAAATATGCCAATTTTGAGGTGTTGTCCGGTCCTCCATCAGCAAAACCAGTAGAATTTCCTGAAACAGCATTTAAATCTCCAGTACTGTAGTTATATCCGCCAGTATTATCTGCACCAAATTCACCTAAAAAAACAGGCACTGAGTTGGTGGTAGCCCATGAACTAACTGTGGCAAAATGTCCATCTACAGTTGATTCATCAGACGCTCCCCAAGATTCAGTATCATAAGCATCTTTACTAGAACTTGTAAAACTATATGGGTTGTAATAATGAAAAGTTCCTATTAGACGGTTAGGGGAATTATTAAAAAGGGTAGGGTCAAGATTCGTAATCGCTTCATAAGATGTTTCAGGACCACCTCCTGTAACAATAATATTTCTGTCTGGGTTATTTCCTCCAACTCTTATAATCGCTAAGAGATCGGAAGTAAGTGTATCCATATCTGCCTTGGTCATGTAAAAATAAGGCTCGTTAATAATTTCAAACACTAAATTATAGCCTTTATCTTTAAAAGTGTCTGCCAATTTAGTCCAGATAGCTCTAAATTTTGCATTATCTGCTGCTCTTCTTGCCGAAGTTGGATCTGTATAAGCACTCTCAGTAGATTCAAAAGTTTTAATGAAATCAGATTTTAAATGTGATCCATGAAAATCAAGGATGGTTACAAGCCCTTGATTTAACGACCAATCAATTACTTGTTCTACTCTTGTTAAATAGGTGGCATCTATTGTGAAAGTTTCTCCAGTATATTGGGCAGAGGTGCCAGAACTAGCTGAGTAAAAATTAGTGCCATCAAATGTACTTTCACCACTCCAATCACCAGTAGTTCGGGTACCAAAAAAGTCGACTGGTATTCTAACATTCGTAAAACCTGCATTTTTTACATCAATAAAATATTGTTCTGTTACTGCCACAGCCCAATCTCCTTCGGCGGGAGCACTAAGAACGTTCCCAAGGTTTATTCCTCTCCCCATATCTGCAACCATTTCTGTGCCTGTTTTTTGAGCAAATAACAGAACGGGTACCAGATGCGCTACTAAAAAAAGAAAGGTAATTTTTTTCATAAGTATTTAAAAATTAATTAAATAATTATGCAATTTAACATTTTTCACGAAATAATGGGGGTTTAATATTTTTGTAGGTAAAATTTTACAAGAGAGTTGCTTCTAGTAATATATCACAATTTAGAACACCAGAAATTGGGCAATTATTTTTTGCTTCATTTGCGAGTTCTATAAATTTATCATTGCTAATATCATCTACCTCACCCTTTAAATTTAAACTTATTGAAATTATTTTTCCGTCTTCAAAAATTAATTCTGCATCAGTATTTAATTTGACTGGATTAAAATTTGATTCGTTTAATACAAAACTTAATTTCATATTAAAACATCCTGCTAGAGCAGCCGCAATTAGCTCCTCGGGATTAGTACCAAGTTTTCCATCATCATTTTTAAATCTGGTTTTAAAACTATATGGCATTTTATTAAAGGCACCACTTTGTGCTGTTAAAGACCCGATTCCATTGGATCCGTCTCCTTCCCAAATTGCATTGATTTTTCTTAACATATTGAATATATTTAATTCTCAAGATATTAAGTAATTTATGATATACAAAGTAAAATCCAATACATTATTCTTGAAACTTTATTATTTGATTTTTTATAAATCAATTTTAAATGTTCTATATTTATGATAAGACTAACCATCTAATTTTTATTTTGAGATTACTATTCTTTGTTTTCACATTCGTGATCTGTAATAACACTTCACAACATTGTGATAGTTGTTATAATCATAAAGATCAAATCAGACTACACGTTAATTCTGATTTCAAAAGTGTTATAAGTAAATTTGACCTAACAATACCATTTAATAAGATTTTAAAAAATTGTAATACTCACGAATACAATATAACATTTTATGAGTCAGAAATTGACGCTAAATTAGATATTAATCATTTAAAAAAGCCTCAAGATTATGATACCTCAATTTCAAAAAAAATATTTGTTAGGTTGGATAATATAGACTCAGGAATTATAAAGATAATAGATCTTAATTTGGAGATCCAATAATATATTAAAAAGAATCATATTTGCTATTCCAGATACTTTCACTGAAATTTTTTCTGGTTAAGAAAAAGGTATAGAAAAAGATAAAAATAAATCCCTTAACAAGAAAAAGGAATAATATAAACACTTCAGACATTGTTAGGGTGGGGAATATTAACTTTCCGATAAGAGCAAATACAACACTAACAAGGATTGAGAATATAGTAAGGTTATCAATGTTTTTAAATGGTAGTACTAACAGCCTTCTAATTGAATTAAATTCTTTTCCCCACTTATGTATTAGATAATAGTATCCGTTTCCGATAGGAGCAAAAAGAATTGGGTCATCCGGACTTTTAATTTTAAAGAGTTTAGAGGGAGCCATAATCATAAAATTTTTAAGTTTTGTATTATGCTTATTTTCTAAACCTCTAATTATTTTAGTGATATTTTGAGGATATTCTCCTTTGAATAGTTCAGAGTCTAAAAATCTTAACCTATATTTTACACATATCTTCTTTATAATAGAAGAATGAAAAATATTGTTAGAATTCATTTTGTCAAAATCAAGACTATTCACACCTCCGTCATTTTTTTTATTGATATTTTTTAATGTAAGATCGTTTTCATGCCATATTTTTTTAAGAGATTCCATGAGTTGTTTGGAATCAATTTTCTTGTCTCTTTCAATTTTGAGCTCATTAAAAAGATTAACATTATTCATTGTGTGAATTTAAACAAACAAAATAACAAATTTTATACCAAAAAATAATTCGTTTTCATGAAAACCAAGAGTGTTTTCCAAATTGGTTTTTTTCAATTTTTTTTCCAGTTTTCAAATACCAATCAATTCCCCGAACGACATTTTTTAAATATTCAGTCAGTTTGGGTATTATTAATAGATGGTAGGGGAGAAATGAAACTAATTTTGGGTAATCTCTCAAAAAATAGGGATACACAGTAATTTTTAAGTGATTATCATTTCCAATCTTAAAAATCTTCCATACTACATAAGATCTATCTTTATTTTTTTCACCAATTAATAAGCTATATCCCTTTTCTTTATCCCAAGTCAAAAACTCTCTAATGTATTTTAAGCCACTGTGATAAATCAATATATCCTTTGATCCAACTCCTGGCCAGTTTATCGTTTCATTTGATTTACAAAAAGGATGCACTAATTCTAGATTTTTTGGCTTGGTAATTATTTCCCAAATAGATGCTACGGAACTATCAATTTTCATTTCATATTGAGCCTTCCATATTTTTGTAAAATTTTTTATGTCTTTCATTTGAAAATGGTAAATTTAAAAATCAAAATTAATTAAAATGAAATATCTTTTTTTCATATTTTTTTTCTCTTTATTAACAATCTTTTCGTGTAAAAATGAATTACATATTTCTACTTTTGGAGATTTTAATCTAGATACAGATTTAGAAAACTTTTCAAAAGTCATAGATAAATTCTCACTTAATAATATTGACAATAAAAATCTCAGTGGTAAAATAATAAACGTTTGTCCTAAAAAGGGATGCTGGATGAATTTAAAAGTTGATGAAGACACTATATTTGTTAAATTTAAAGATTACGGTTTCTTTGTTCCCAAAACTGGTGTAGAATCTAAGTTGGCATTTATTTCTGGAAATATTTCAAAGGATACCATTTCCGTAGAAAGGCTTAGGCATTATGCAGAGGATGCTGGAAAAAGTTTAAATGAAATTGAAAAAATTGTAAAGCCTGAATTTAAATTATCATTTTTAGCAGATGGTGTTGCAATAAAAACGAATTAATTTTTTTCCACATATTCTATTTCAACCATTGCTTCATTTCTTCGGTTGAAAACTTTATATGGACTGTTATAAGAAACGTAGAAAATATCACCGATCATTTTAATATCAATATCTCTTAATTTCTTAGAGAGTCTTGCAGAGTGTTCTTGAAATTTGGATGAATTTGAATATCCTCCATATCTAACACAGGCGAAATATTTTGCTTGAGTTTCATATATCGAAATACTTATATCATTTGGTGTAGAAATATTATCCATATTAAACTTACTGGGCATAACAAATTCCATTTTATTTTTTTCATCTTCACTTTTCATATAAACAGGAGTTGTCATTTCAATTTTTTCATTTTTAGAATTATTTCCACTTATGAATTGAAATAATTTATAAAAATTATTATTGGAATTTTCATCTGAAATAACACTAGCTTTTATAACCGGTTCATAGTAACGAATCTCAAAATCATCATCCATTAATATTACAGAATATTTTTGTGTTTCGTAGTTGAATAAATTCATTGTAAAAATTAAAGCTATTATTAATTTGACCATATTATTCTTTTATAATTTTGATAACTTTCGATTTTGTATCGTTTTCAATTTCAACAAAATAAATTCCGCTTTTTAAATTGCTAAAATCAATTTTCTTCTCATTTGTTTCCAAGATCATTTTTCCAGAAATATCAAATACTGAAGCACTGATTTTTCCAGATAAAGAGATATTCAAAATGTCTGTAACTGGATTTGGATAGAATATTATAGATTCACTGATATTAAATTCTGAATTCGATAGTTCTATTGGATCCCAAACAAATATACCTCCTTGGGTAGCACTGAAATTAAATCCACCTGACCACCCTGTATTTTCATCAATAAATTCTACTTCTGTGTGTTGAGTTCCAACATCAATACCAGTCCAAACATAACCTCCATCAAAACTAACAGATGAGCCTGAACTTCCGGCAGAAGCACCTGTTGTAAATATTGTGTTAGAGTTGGGGGCATAACTCAGATCACTGGTAAAAATAGGTCCTTGGGTGTCAATTTGTTCCCAGCTTGCACCACCATTAAAGGATCTGTAAACAGCACCTGTTTGATCAATATAAACACCATCATTTTCATTAGCAAAAGAAACTCTTATGCCCGCAAAATCTGTAACATTTGTATTGTAGACAACCCAATTAAAACCTTTGTCAATGGAATGGTATATCCTACCTCTATTTGTAGTGTACCAAACATTGTTCTCATACACTTCGATTTGTCTTACATATCCATATTCTCCAGCTAGTGGGTTTGGAATATTATTTCCATCCACTTCAGTCCAATTTTCACCACCATCAATTGTTGTGTATAATTCATATTCTCCATCAACAGGGTCTCCTTGTGCAAAACCTATATTTTCATCCCAAAAATATACTACATTTGGAAATGCACCAGGTGCACTGTAGCTGGCAGTATTTTGTCTATTCCATGTTAAGCCACCATCTGTTGTTTTATAAATACCACCGTAACTTAAATTATTGAACGGATAGGCAACTACCCAAGCTGTTTCATAACTTATTGCATGAATCATTGAAATACCAAGCTCACTATTACCCACATCTATAAAGCCAGGTGACCAATTTTGACCATTGTCATTGGTTCTTGAAAATTCTTGAATATTATCGCCATTTCCACTTCCATCATATGCAGTAATCCATACAGTATTTTCATTAACAATTGAAATATTTTTCACCCCTCTTGACTGGGTAGCAAAGCCTGTATTTTGAACTGCCCAACCACCAATAGGCGTTTCATTAACCTTTATGTAGTTTTCTCTTGTAAGTGTCCTGATGTTTGGTCCACTCAAAATTGTTAAGGTAACATCAAAAATTCCTTGATCATCGTAAATAACTTGACCAGGATTAAAGATATTTGATGTTGAGGGTGAGCCACCCTCAAATTCCCACATATAAATGGCATTGTCTGCTGCTATGGAAAAATTATTAAAAAAAACAGAGTCACCCTGATATATAACTGTTGGAGATGAAGCTAAAAAAGCAGCAATTACATCATCTTCAGGTTGTGCGCAAAGCATTGCTGAATAAGCATCAATTCTTGGTCCCAATACTGCGCCCGCACTAACACCGGTTGACTGCAAACAATTTAAAATTTCATCCCTAGAAAGTCCTGGGTTGATTGCAAGCATTAATCCGGCTAAACCAGACGCCACAGGACTTGCCATAGATGTTCCACCTTTGAATCCATATGAATCATTATTTTCAGATGCTACGGTACTAAGAAGTCCATTAAATGAAAAACCACCCGGAGCAGAAATGTCCACCCATGGATCGGCATCGTTAATATCATTATAATTAGAAAAACTAGATTTAATTCCGTTTGCATTTACAGAGCCAACTCCAATTACATTATTATAAGCCGCTGGATACATCCTATCACTTGTATTGTCATTTCCTGCAGCACCAAGAAAAACCACATCTGAATACCCATTAAAAATACTTTCAATTGAACTAGAATAAAAGTAACTTCCAAGGGACATATTTACTACATTTGCTCCGTTCTCACAAGCCCATATAACACCATCATAAGTAGCTTGAATAGACTCTCCATCCTCTGTATTATCATAGGAGGCTTTAACGGCTATAATACGTGCATTTCCACCTAATGAGGCAATACCAATTTCATTATTTGTTAATGCAGCCGCTAAACCAGCAACATGTGTGCCGTGTGACCAACCACTATTCTGATTATTATTAAAGGGTGGATTGGGGTCTCCGTCATTATTGGCAACATCATAAGCTTTTACTACGTTTAAATCCAGGTGTCCTACATCAATAGCATTATCCACAATAGCAATTAAAATATTTTCACTTCCCAGACTTATGTCCCATGCACCCTCGGAATTTATCAGATCATGATACCAATTCAAATTATTTGATCCACTGCCATTATAATAATAATCATTGGGCTGAAAATCAATTTTATATATTGGTTCTCTTTCCGCAAAGTCTATAAAATCCAATGCAGCTAGTTCATCTATAAGAAAATCAATATCATTATCTTCATTAATTTTAATTCTATATATTTTTTTTAACTCATCAACGGATGAAAAATAGCTAGGGCGTTCAAAATCGATAATTGTGTGATTTCTAAAAATTCCATTAATTACAGGGTAATCTTCTATATTTTCTTCGATGCCAATACCATCTAAAATTTTGTTAGAAGTATCTTTAGCTTCTACAAAGTTTTTTAACTTGAACATTATAGTTCCTTCACGAAAATTAGTATTAATATCTTGTCCATATGTAAAGGATGTTATTAAAAGTAGCAGTAATATTTTTCTCATTTTTTCAGTCTAATTATGATTGCACCACCTCTTCCAATATTTCCGTATTTATTGACAGAGGCAAGTGATTTAAGTATTGTTATAGATTTAATTTTTTGAGGGTCAATAAACATTGGTGGTTCCATGTATATAATACCATCAACATCAAAAATAGCGTAGGCTTGATTATTGATAGACAAACTTCCACCTCTGATCAAAACTTTTGTATTTCCAAAACCAATATTGCTTCCAATTATTTTTACCCCCGGAAATTTTCCAACAATAACATCAATAATCGATTTATGAGACGGAGAAATATAATTATAAGCAGTATTTGTGGGACCAGTGTTGTTAGTTTTATAGCTAGAGCAGGAAAATACAAATAATGTTGCAAAAATAAGTCTTAACATAACAAAGCAAATTTCAAAATATGTGCCATTTTTGGTTTAATCAATCAATGTTCTTTTATTATGGCAAATTAAAAATACATTATATTTGTTAATTAATGAGATTTCTATTTTTCACATTTTTTTTATTAACCCAAAATCTTATTTCCCAATCTAGTTTTGGCCCTCCATCATCTCCGACATACACAAATGTAGAATCCTCAATTCCATTAGGCTATTATTCTCAAGCTGAGGGAAAATCTGGCATTGATTTAAAAGAATCCATCCATCAAATTATTGCAAATCACAATGTTTTCCCTTATACATCATCAAATACAGATACCTGGGATATTTTACAGCTTTCCGATCAAGATCCTCTTAATAATGAAAATATGATTTTGGTGTATACTGAAAGATCTCAAGACAAACTTTATCGAGATGGAAGTGGTAATTATTCATCATTTGAAAATGGTAATGGTACTCAAAATAATTCTTGGAATAGAGAACACATATGGCCAAAATCTCATGGTTTTCCAGATCAAGATGATATTGCCTACACTGATGTTCACAATTTAAAACCTGCGGATAGATCTGTAAACAGCAGTCGTGGAACTAAGGATTATGACTTTGGAGGTCAGCAACATGCAGAGGCTTTTAATTGCCTTTTCGACAATGATAGCTGGGAGGCACCAAATAGCGTAAAGGGTGATATTGCTAGAATTATTTTCTACATGGTAGTCAGGTATGATCCAGGGTACGATCACCTTAATAATGTTTTTGATTTAGAATTAGTAGATTACACTACACCTGGAAATTCAGATCCCGTTTTTGGAAAACTTTCTTCATTAATTCAATGGCATTTTAGTGATCCTGTAGATGATTACGAAAAAAATAGAAATGAAGTTATTTTTGGTTTCCAGGGTAATAGAAATCCTTTTATTGACCATCCAAGTTTAGTTTCCTTCATTTGGGGAGAAAATATTGATCAACAGTGGTCTCAAAGTTTAAATATTTTTTCAAATTCAACTTCAAATTTTACAATTTATCCTAACCCTTCAAATGGTACATTTCAATTTAATAGAGAATTAAATTCAGTTAAAGTATCAATATATTCAGTTAAAGGAAATTTATTGATTAATGATATCAATGTTTTAAATAACTCTTTACAATTAGATCTTCCACCTTCATATTATTTTTTAAAATTAGATTCTGATCAAGGGGTTTTTGTCAAGAAAATTATCATTCAGTGATGAGTTTATTTTATATTTTTATTGGATTTTTTTTATTGGTTATTGGAGGGGAGTTTATTACTAGAGCATCTGTTTCAGTTTCATTAAAATTTAAATTACCCAAATTTATTATTGGTATGACTGTAATGGCATTTGCAACTTCGCTTCCAGAGCTTGTTGTTAGCATCAATGCTGCTTTGAAAGGTTCCCCATCCATTGCATTAAATAATATAATTGGTTCAAATATTGCAAATATTGGTCTTGTTTTATCAGTTATTTCAATATCAACTTTGATTGTAATAGAAAAGAGTTTTTATAAAAAAGACTGGCCTATCATGTTCATATTTACAATGATGTTGTTTGTATTTTCCTTGGACTCAATTATCAGTCAATTGGATGGTTTAGTAATGTTTGCTTGTTTATTGTTATTTATATATTATTTTATTTCACGAAATCAACAAAAAAATCTAGATAACGAGATTGATGAAAAATTGTTGGAAAGTTCAGGATACAAAATAATTTTATGGCTACTTATTTCAACAGTTTCATTATTTTATGGAGCTGAGTTTTTGGTTGATGGTGCAGTTGATTTTGCGAAAAAAATGAATGTTAGTGAAGCAGTAATTTCAGTTTCTATTGTAGCTATTGGCACAAGTATTCCAGAGTTAGCTGCTTCATTGATAGCAATTATAAAAAAAGAAAAGGGGTTGTCGGTTGGAAATATAATTGGATCTAATATTTTTAATATTGGATCAGTCCTTGGAATTACTGCTCTAATAAAACCAATTCAAGTTGCCTCTGAAATTTTATCGAGAGATATACCATGGGTGATCGCTTTTTCATTTTTACTTTTACTTTTGGCTTTTTTTCCAAAAAAGAATGCTATTGGAAAAGCAAAAGGGTTTTTAATGTTATTAGTGTATATATATTTTATACTTAATACATTTTCATAAAAAAAGGAGATTAATGTTAATCTCCTTTTTTGTTATAATATTGGATTATTATGCAGATTTTACTGTTTTAATTATTCTAGCAGCTATTTTGTAAGGATCACCATTTGATGCAGGTCTTCTGTCTTCAAGCCAGCCCTTGTATCCTTTTTCAACTGTCATAATTGGAATTCTTATGGAGGCCCCTCTGTCAGAAACACCATAGCTAAACTCATGAATTGATTGTGTTTCGTGATCACCCGTTAATCTTTGATCATTGAAAGCACCATACACATCAATATGTTCTTTAACAACAGGCCTGAATGCTTCACATATTTTCTCATAAGTTTCCTTTGAACCACATGTTCTTAAAGTTGTATTTGAAAAGTTAGCATGCATACCGGATCCGTTCCAATCTGTAGCACCAAGTGGTTTTGGGTGGTACTCAATTGCTAATCCATACTCTTCTGCAAGTCTTTCTAAAAAGTATCTAGCCACCCACATTTCATCGCCTGCGTTAGCAGCACCTTTGGAAAAAATTTGAAACTCCCATTGACCAGCAGCTACTTCAGCATTTGTACCCTCGATGTTAATCCCTGCATCAATACAAATATCTAAATGTCTGTCCATAACTTCTCTTCCAAAAGCATTTTTCCCACCAACAGAACAATAGAATTGTCCTTGTGGGGTTTGGTCTTTTGGAAAACCAAGAGGTAAGTTAGTTTCAGGATTCCATAAAAAATATTCTTGTTCGAAACCAAACCAAAAGTCGTCATCATCATCATCTATGGTGGCTCTTCCATTTGATTCGTGAGGAGATCCATCAGGGTTTAAAACCTCATTCATTACTATAAAACCATTTTTTCTGACGGGATCTGGGTATATGGCAACTGGCTTTAATAAGCAGTCTGAAGACCCACCTTCTGCTTGTCTAGTAGAGCTCCCATCAAACGCCCAAACTGGACAATCTTCTAATTTTCCACTAAAATCTGATACAACTTTTGTTTTTCCTCTCAGGCTTGCGGTTGGTTTGTATCCATCCAACCAAATGTATTCTAATTTTGATTTACTCATGTTGCTAGTGTTATAAGTTATACTAAAGCTGATAAATATATATATAAATTTGATATTTGATGCTAATTATACACCAGTATTCAAAACTTTTTATGAACATTATAATAAAATCTATTTATTGATAAGGATTACATATTTTTTTTCTTTTTTTTTCTTTTTTTGTTAATAAAATTGATTTTAAGAATTATAAAATCTTATTTACTAAAAAAAGAAATTATTTAGTTTACTTTAATATTTTTGTATTGAAAAATTTAGAATGATCAAAGAGAATCTTTCAGATAAATACTCAAGAAGAGGTGTTTCTGCTTCTAAATTAGATGTTCACGAAGCAATAAAAAAACTAGATAAAGGTTTATTTCCCAAAGCTTTTTGTAAAATAATTCCTGACTACATTTCGGGATCAGAAGAACATTGTATAGTCATGCACGCAGACGGTGCTGGCACAAAGAGTTCTCTTGCATATATGTATTGGAAAGAAACTGGTGATCTATCAGTTTGGAAAGGTATTGCACAAGATTCTCTGGTTATGAATTTAGATGATTTAATTTGTGTTGGCGCGGTAGATAATTTTATAATTTCATCAACGATTGGAAGAAATAAAAACCTAGTAGATGGTAAAGTTATCTCATCAATAATCAATGGAACAAAGGAATTTGTAGAAAAGTTGAAAAATCAAAATATTAATATACATCTTTCGGGTGGGGAAACTGCTGATGTTGGAGATCTTGTGAGAACTGTGATTGTTGATAGTACAATCATTTCTAGAATGAAAAGAGAAGATGTTATTGATAATAATAAAATCAAAGCTGGAAATGTAATAGTTGGATTATCATCCTTTGGTCAAGCAAATTATGAAACTAATTACAATAGTGGTATTGGAAGTAATGGTTTGACATCCGCTAGGCATGACATATTTTCTAAATCTTTAGCATCAAAATATCCGGAGAGTTATGATTCAAATATCCCTAATGATTTAATATACACTGGACC
Organism: uncultured Bacteroidota bacterium; assembly: GCA_902525795.1. GTDB lineage: Bacteria > Bacteroidota > Bacteroidia > Flavobacteriales > Flavobacteriaceae > MED-G13. The sequence goes on along the minus strand of CABZIT010000009.1, from coordinate 12,185 downwards.
CTATGCATTAACTGATAAAATTGATAAATATGAATACGATGCAGGAAAATTTGTATTATCCCCAACGAGAACTTATGCACCCATAATCAAAAAAATAATAAATGATATTGGAATACATAACATTAATGGCATGGTTCATTGTAGTGGTGGAGCTCAAACTAAAATTTTACATTTTATTGAAAATAATTTACACATTATTAAAGATAATATGTTTCCAGTACCAAGTCTATTTAAGATAATTCAAGAGGTATCAAAAACAGGATGGAAAGAGATGTATCGTGTGTTTAATTGTGGGCATAGGATGGAAATATATGTTGATAAAAGTTTTGCAAATGAAATAATAAATATTTCAAAATCTTTTTCTGTAGATGCCAGGGTTATTGGTAGAGTTGAGAAGTCAGCTTCAAAAAAACTCACAATTGATTCAGAATTTGGACATTTTGTATATTAGTTTAATATGTAACCAATAGCCTGAATAATAAAAATTAGAAATACTTAAAATTGCTAGATAAATTAAAATTAATTGAGGAAAGATTTGGTCAACTGGGAGAATTACTTATTCTTCCCGAAACAATTTCTGATCAACCAAAATATATTAATCTCTCTAAGGAATATAAGGGTTTGCAAAAAATAATTGAGAAAGGTAAAATCTATAAAAATTTATTATCTAATAAAAAAGAGGCACAGGAAGTTATTTCTACTGAAAAGGATTATGAATTGGTTGAAATGGCAAAACTTCAATTAGAAGAAGTTGAAAATAAAATTCCAAAAATTGAAGATGGATTAAAGTTTTTGTTAATTCCCAAAGATCCTGATGATTCTAAAAATGTAGTTGTTGAAATTAGAGCTGGGACTGGTGGCGATGAAGCAAGTATTTTTGCAGGTGATTTATTCAGAATGTACTCAAAGTATTCCGAATCCAAAAATTGGTCGGTTAACCTGGTTGATTCCAATGAAGGAACTTCAGGTGGTTTTAAGGAAATTATTTTTGAGATTAACGGTGAAGATGTCTATGCTAGTATGAAGTTTGAAGCAGGAGTACACAGGGTACAAAGAGTTCCACAAACTGAAACTCAAGGTAGAGTGCATACTAGTGCTGCTACGGTAATTGTTCTTCCTGAGGCAGAAGAATTTGATGTCGAAATTGATATGCAGGATGTAAGAATTGAAAGAACAACCTCAACCGGTCCAGGGGGTCAATCTGTAAATACTACATACTCAGCAATCAAATTACATCATGAACCAACAGGTATAATTGTAAGTTGTCAAGATCAAAAATCTCAGCATAAAAATTTAGATAAGGCATTAAAAGTTTTAAGAACGAGACTCTATGAGCTTGAGGTAGAGAAGAGGAGAAAAGCTGATTCAGTAAAAAGAAAAAGTATGGTATCATCGGGTGATAGAAGCGCAAAAATTCGAACTTATAATTATCCACAAGGAAGAGTTACTGAGCATAGAATTAGCTTGACTCTTTATGATTTATCAAAAATTATTGATGGTGATATTCAAAAAATTATTGACGAATTGATGCTTGCAGAAAATTCTGAAATATTAAACTCACAGGATTGACAATGAACAAGAAAGAAATTGAATACCAAATAAGAAAAAAGAAATCTTTTTTATCAATTGGATTGGACTCAGATATTAATAAAATACCTAATTTTTTAAAAGAAAATGAAGATCCATTATTTGAATTTAACAAAGCTATTATTGATTCTACAAACAAATTTTGTGTTTGCTATAAAATAAATACAGCTTTTTATGAATCGCAGGGTAGCAGAGGTTGGAAGTCAATGGAAAAAACAATTAACTACCTTAATAAAAATTTTCCTGAAATTTTTACAATTGCTGACGCAAAAAGAGGTGACATTGGTAACACTAGTAAAATGTACGCCGATGCATTTTTAAAAAATATGAACTTCAATAGTATCACTGTAAACCCCTACATGGGATCAGACTCTGTAAAGCCTTTTTTAGAAATCAGTAATAAGTTCATCATAATACTTGCACTTACCTCTAATAACGGCTCAAAAGATATACAATTAAAGAAGATTCCTGGGTTTATGAAAGAAAATTATGTTTTTTCTGAAGTTATTAATTCATCAAGGAAGTGGGGTGATGAAAGCAATACAATGTATGTTGTAGGTGGTACAAAACCTGAATTTTTTAAAAGTATTAGAAAGCAAATACCAAAGCATTTTCTATTGATTCCAGGATTTGGAGCTCAGGGCGGAGATTTAAATAAGATATGTGAAAACTCGATGAATGATGAAATTGGAATCATTGTCAACTCATCCAGGTCTATAATATATGCATCATCTGGAAATAAATTTGATAAAGCAGCTGCTGAAGCTGCTGAAAAAGTTCAAAATCTCATGCAGCAAATATTAAAATGATCTTTAGAGCTATTTTAATTTTATTTGTTATGTGTGCTTCGTGTGAGAAAAAAAGAATACACAATATTCACTTAAATGAATTTCAAAAACAATTAAATGCGAGTTTCAAAGATGCAACCACGACACCTTTTAATAACTCAGATTTAAAAAGATTCAGGGGACTAGATTTCTTTCAAATTGATTCCAATTACATAGTAAAGGCTGAAATAATGCTTATTAATAATGCAAAAAAAATTAAATTAAATACATCAACAGGAAGTAAGCTAAATGTTATTAAATGCGCTGAATTAATTTTTATAATTAATACACAAGAATATAAATTATCTGCCTATAAGTATGTTGACTCAAATGATTACCCACCCAACCATTTATTTGTCCCTTTTTTAGATAAGACTAATGGTGATGAAACTTATGGTGGTGGTAGATATCTAGACCTTTTTCAGGACTCTACAGCAAAAATTACAATTGATTTCAACAATTCATATAATCCTCTTTGCGCATACAATGAGTCATATTCCTGCCCTATAGTTCCCAAGGAGAATTTTTTAGATATTAGTGTTAAGGCGGGTGTTAAGTATTAAAGTAGTTATTTTACTATTAAATATCCTAGGAATGCTGCTGCAATACCAAAAACAACTGAACTTACAACATATAAGAAAAATACTGAAAAATTCCCGTTTTTAATCAAATCCAAATTTTCATTTGCAAATGCTGAAAATGTTGTAAATCCCCCACAAAATCCAGATGAAAATAATAATAAATAGTTTTGGTTAAAATTATTTTCCTTTTGTAAAAACCCAATTACAATTCCAACGATGATACAACCAATAACATTTACTGAAAAAGTTCCCAAATAATGAAATGATTTAAAGCTGTTATTAATAATATTTGAGATTAAAAATCTGCAGCTACTACCAATACCACCCCCAAGAAAAACTAATAAAAAGCTTTTCATATTAAATTAATTTACCTTACGAATTTACACCTATATCCTTAAAAGATTATTTATTTTGAAAAAATATTTACTTTAGTTTAATATAAAAGATCAATAATGTACTAATTCCTGTTTTTGATGATAATAATGTTTTAATTGACACTGAGTTTAATAATGTAAATATTAGAATATTAAATGTTTAAATACAGCAAAGATTTTGGATTTTTAGATTAAATAAAGATAAATTTAATGGTTGCGATGAATCCTATAAAGCAGATAAATGCGAGTAAGACCCAGAGACTTCCTTTGTAATATTGTTGATGAATTTTATTATCTTTTTTGTAAGCGAAAAAAATAATTATTGTAAAGGAAATAGCGAATAAAATTGCAAATATTAATTGACCAGTTGAAAACATATATCACTAAACTAATAAAATTTTAAAAATGAATGATAAAATTAATTCAGTAAAAGAATTTCATAAAGTATTTAATTTAGATTTTCTAGAGGATCCCAAGGCTAATATAGGTCATGAAAAAAATAAATTAAGGTTTAATTTAATGAAAGAGGAAAATGAAGAATATTTGAATGCTGCAAATAATAATGATTTAATTGAAGTAGCTGATGCTCTTGGTGATATGCTATATATTTTGTGTGGAACTATAATTGAGCATGGTTTTCAATATAAAATTGATGAAATATTTGACGAAATTCAAAATAGTAATATGAGTAAACTGGGTAGAGATGGAAAGCCAATATACAGAGAGGATGGAAAAGTTTTAAAAGGGCCAAATTATTTTAAACCAAATATTGAAAAAATTTTAAATAGCTAAATTTTAAAACGCCAGTTGTGAATATCAGGTCGGCTGTTGGTTTGGATTCCAACAAGTTCATCTTTTAAAATTTTGGCATATGAGTTGTCAATATGACTTAGCTCATAATACTGATCCTTATATTGGAACCCCTTTATTTCACTTACTACAGCCGCTGTACCAGCTCCAAATATTTCCTTTAAATTTCCTTTTACAGAAGAATCAATTAGTTCATTTGTAGATATTTTTTTTATTTCGACATTAATTCCCATGTCATTGGCTATTTGAATAATGCTCTTTCTGGTAACACCATCTAAAATTGTATCAGTAATTGGAGCCGTAACTAAGGTATTATTAATTCTAAAAAAAACATTCATTGTACCAGCTTCCTCTAAATATTTATGTTCATTTGAATCAGTCCATATTATTTGATCAAAGCCTTGTTCTTTTGCAAGGTTAGTCGGGAAAAATTGTCCAGCATAATTTCCAGCTGCTTTTGCATAACCAACTCCACCACTAGCCGCTCTGCTGTACTTGTCTGCTATAAGAACTTTTAGTTTTTTAGTGTAATATAGAGTTGCAGGAGCACAGATTATCATGAATTTATAATTACTTGATGGTGATGCTTGAATTGCATATTGATTAGCTATTACAAAAGGTCTAATGTAAAGAGATTTTCCTTCACCTTTTTTTATCCAATCTCTTTCCAAATCCACTAATTTCTTTAATGCATCAAAAAAAATATCTTTAGGGAATTTTGGAATTGCTAATCTTTCACAGGACTTGTTAATCCTAGAAAAATTCTGATCAGGTCTAAAAAGCCAAACATTATCCTCTTTATCCTTATAGGCTTTCATACCTTCAAAAACAGCTTGTCCATAATGGAAGACACTTGCAGAGGGTTCTAATTCTATTTTTTCATAAGGCTTAATTACTGGATTAATCCATTCACCGTCAATAAAATCACACTCAAACATGTGATCGGTAAAAACAGATCCAAAAGAAAAATTGTCAAAATCAATAGTTTTGATTTTACTTACTTTTCTTTTTATTAGTTTTATAGAAGAATACATAGGGTTATTGTTCCTAGCAAAATTAATCAATAAAATTATAATTAGTTAAAATTCTAACAAATGAAAGTTCTGATAACTGGCGCAACAGGATTAATTGGAAGTCAAATTATAAAAGATGCATTAGATCAAGGAATTGAAGTGAATTTTTTGACCACTAAACGTATCAGGACTGTAAATGAAGATAAATTAAAAGGGTATTATTGGAATCCGGAGAATTCACATATGGAAAATTTAGAATGTTTTAAAGATGTAGATACTTTAATTCATCTAGCAGGATCTAGAATTGATAAAAGATGGACAAAAAGTTATAAAAAGAAAATTTTAGAAAGCAGAATAAAATCATTAGAATTTTTATTCACAGTAATTCAATCCAATAAATTTTCAGTAAATCATTTAATTTCTGCAAGTGCAATTGGTTGTTACCCCTCATCTAATTCAAAAGAGTTTGACGAAAATGAGCCCATTAAAAATGATAATTTTCTTTCAAAAGTTGTAAATGATTGGGAATTGGCTGCAAATAAATTCAATTTAATAGGAATTCCTGTTTCAATAATAAGAATTGGATTGGTCGTTTCAGCAAAAGGAGGGTTTTTTAGAAAAACCGTTGAATCTATGTTTTACACTAAAATTGCTGTTGTTTTTGGTGAGGGAAAGCAGTTTCAATCATGGATACATATAGAGGATGTTTCAGCAATATTTTTATTTATTTTAAAAAATAAATTATTCGGAAATTTTAATGCAGTAGCTCCTAATCCGATTACGAACCTTGAAATGGTAAAGACCACCAAAAACCAACTTTATGATGTTTTATTAAATAAAAATTTTGAAACTTTTACGGGCAAATGGCTTAAATATGATTTTGTTGGATTTAAGAAAAAACTTCTTATTTATTTTTCCTTAAGAGTTCCTAGAAAATTTTTTCAATTTATTTTTGGAGAAATGCATTCGATTTTATTTTCCAGTCAAAAAGTTTCCTCAAAAAAAATTCAAAATTCTGGTTATACCTTTAAGCATACCAACTTTGATAAAGCAATAATTAATTTGGATAAGTGACATTTTGGCATAAATCCTACAATGGCAGTAATTTTGTGACGATAAACTAAAACAGTTATGGCTAAGAAAAAAGAAACAAAAAGTAATAAAGCTACTTCTAAAGCTACTGCAAAACAAGCAGAAGAAAATGATGAAGTTAAAAATGAGCTTAAAACTGAAAAAGAAAAATTTTTAAGGCTTTTTGCAGAATTTGAAAATTTTAAGAGAAGAACCGCTAAAGAAAGATTAGAGTTATTTTCTACAGCAAGTGAGGAAGTAATGGTCGCATTACTTCCGATATTGGATGATTTTGACAGAGCATCAAACGCAATAGAGAACGAAAATGAATTAGTAACAGGCTTTGTTCTAATTAAAAATAAATTAGTAGATGTTTTGAAATCAAAAGGTTTATCTCAATTTGATGTTAACATTGGCGATGAATTCAATGCTGATATTCACGAAGCGGTAACGCAAATATATGCTCCAAGTAAAAAAATGAAGGGGAAAATAATTGATATAATAGAAAAGGGTTACAAACTAGGTGAAAAGATCATAAGATATCCAAAAGTTGTTATAGGAAAATAAATATGAAGGAAGATTATTACAAAGTTCTAGGTGTTTCAAAAAGTGCTGCTGCGTCTGAGATTAAGAAAGCTTACAGAAAAATGGCTATTAAATTTCACCCTGATAAAAATCCTGGTGATAAAGCAGCTGAAGAAAAATTTAAAGAAGCAGCAGAGGCCTATGATGTTTTAAGTAACCCAGAAAAAAAATCAAAATATGACCAATTTGGTCACCAAGCTTTCCAAAATGGTGGGGCAGGATTTGGAGGAATGAATATGGATGATATTTTTAGTCAATTTGGTGATATTTTTGGTGGATTTGGTGGATTTGGTGGATTTGGTGGCCGTGGACAAGGCAGAAGAGTTTTAAAAGGAAGTAATTTAAGAGTGAAAGTCAGTTTGACACTTGATGAAATTTGTAATGGTGTAGAGAAAAAAATTAAAGTCAAAAGGAAAGTTTTGGCATCTGGAGTTTCTTTTTCAACTTGTCCAGATTGTGGTGGAACAGGTCAAGTGACCAGAGTAACAAATACTATTCTTGGTAGGATGCAAACATCTTCAACCTGTTCGAGATGCTCTGGAACTGGTCAAATAGTTGATAATAAGCCAAGTGGAGCGGACGCAAATGGAATGATTTCAAAAGAGGAGACGGTAATGATTCCTATCCCCGCGGGGGTCGTCGATGAAATGCAATTAAAGGTAAGCGGTAAAGGAAATGAAGCACCAGGAAACGGTATTAACGGAGATTTATTGGTAGTAATTAACGAGTTGCCTCACAAAACACTTCAAAGAGAAGGTGACAATCTTCATCATGAGCTTTATGTAAGCATGCCTGATGCAATTCTGGGTTCAACAAAAGAAATAGAAACTGTTTCTGGTAAAGTCAGAATTAAAGTTGAATCAGGGATGCAATCGGGAAAAATACTTAGGCTTCGTGGAAAGGGTGTTCCGAATATTAATGGATATGGCTCAGGAGATTTATTAGTACATGTAAATGTATGGACTCCAAAAACTCTTGATAAAAAACAGAGACAGTTTTTTGAATCAATGATTGACAATGAACATTTTGATCCTAAGCCAGAAAAATCGCAAAAGTCTTTTTTTGATAGAGTCAAGGACATGTTTTCGTGAATATTTCCTAAATTTTTATTAAAAACTATTTATTTAAAGATTATATTTTTTTTAAGCCTTATCTTTAGAGTTCAATCATAAGAAACTTTACAGATAATGTCAAAAATATTAATTGTTGAGGATGAGCAAGCTATTAGAAGAGTTCTAATAAAAATACTTTCTGAAGAGGATAACTCTCATGAAATTATTGAAGCAGAAAACGGAATTGTAGCTTTAAATCTTATTAAAAAAAATCAACTAGATCTTATAATTTCAGATATAAAAATGCCAAAAGTAGATGGTATTGAAGTTTTGGCATATGTTAAGAAAAATAACTCAGATATTCCGGTTATAATGATATCCGGTCATGGTGACTTAGATTTAGCTGTTGACTGTATGAAGAAGGGAGCATACGATTACATATCAAAACCTCCTGATCTCAATCGATTATTGACCACTGTTAGAAATGCTTTGGATCGAAAGAAACTAATTGTAGAAAATAGGCTCTTGAAAAAAAGAATTGTTAGTGATTTTCAAATGATTGGAAGCAGTAAGTCTATAGCTGATATAAAATCTTTAATTGAGAAAGTTTCTGATACAAATGCAAAAATACTAATTAATGGCCCTAACGGCTCCGGCAAGGAACTTGTAGCCAAATCTATACATAATTTAAGTGATCGTGCTCACTTTCCGTTGATCGAAGTTAATTGTGCAGCGATTCCGAGTGAATTAATTGAAAGCGAGTTGTTTGGGCATGTTAAGGGATCATTTACAGGTGCTATAAAAGATAAAGTTGGAAAATTTGAAGCAGCTAATAAAGGAACTATTTTTCTTGATGAAATTGGGGATATGAGTCTTCAGGCACAAGCTAAAGTTTTAAGGGTTCTACAAGATAATTGCATTCAGAAAGTTGGTGGTTCAAAGGATATAAAAGTAGATGCGAGAGTAATAGCAGCCACCAATAAAGATCTAAAAGAAGAAATTAAAAAAGGAAAGTTCAGAGAGGATTTATTCCATCGCCTAGCAGTTATCATAATAAATGTTCCTCCTTTAAACAAGAGAAGAAATGATATCCCAGAGTTAGTTGAGTATTTTTCTAAAAGAATTACAGACTCACAAGGAATTAATGATAAAAAATTCTCAAAAAAAGCTATAGAATTAATTAAGGGTTTTGATTGGTCGGGAAATGTCCGTGAGCTAAGAAACGTAGTTGAAAGACTTATCATCCTTGGTGATGAAAGTGAAATTTCTGAAAAAAATGTCAAAGATTTTATTAAGTACTAGACACTTAATCATTTTACTTTTATTTTCATGTGGCTCATTTAGTCAAAGTGATGTAAAAGTACTAGATGATATCTATAAAACATCTCTAACTGATGGTAACAGCTATGAATGGTTAGATTTTCTGTCAAATCAAATTGGCGGTAGACTCTCTGGTTCTTTAAACGCACAAAGAGCAGTTGATTGGGCAGAATTTGAACTAAATAAATTAGGATTGGATGAAGTACGACTTCAGCCTGTTATGGTTCCAAAATGGGTTAGAGGTAATCCAGAATTTGCTTATGTTGAAACAAATCCTGGAAAAACCCTAAATATGAATGTATGTGCTTTGGGTGGCTCTGTAGCTACTCCTCCTGCTGGAATCAAAGCAAAAGTCGTTGAAGTATCCAGTTTTGATCAATTAGAGGCTTTGGGAAGGGATAAAATTGAAGGTAAAATCGTCTTTTATAATAGACCAATGGATAAATCCGTAATTGATACATTTAAATCTTATGGTGGATGTGTGGAACAGAGATATAACGGCGCTTTTCATGCAGCAAAATTAGGAGCTGTAGCAATAGTTGTTAGATCAATGACTTTAGCAATTGATGATTTGCCTCACACAGGAAGCATGTCGTATGGAAACCTTTCTGTTAAACAAAGAATTCCTGCATCTGCAATAAGTACTAAACACGCTGATTTACTTAGTTCAATGCTAAAAATGGATAATTCAATTAAGTTTTTTTTAAAACAAAATTGTAAGCAATTAGACGATGTTCTTTCATATAATGTAATTGGTGAGATTAAGGGAAGTGAATTTCCAGATGAGTATATTTTGGTAGGTGGTCATCTTGATTCATGGGATTTGGGTGATGGTTCCCACGATGATGGTGCTGGTTGTGTTCAATCCATGGAAGTGTTGAGATTATTTAAAATTTTAGAAATAAAGCCAAAAAGAACTTTGCGAGTTGTCTTATTTATGAATGAAGAAAATGGATTAAGAGGTGCTAAAAAGTATGCTTTTGAATCTAGAAAAAATAAGGAAAACCATATTTTTGCTCTGGAAAGTGATGCTGGTGCTTTTACCCCCAGGGGGTTTTATTTTGAAGCAGATTCAAAAAATTTTGATCAAATTTTGTCTTGGAAAGATTTATTTGAACCATATTTAATTCACTTTTTTGAGCTTGGTGGCAGCGGTGCTGATGTTGGTCCATTGAAAAACTCTGTAAATGTTTTAGCAGGGCTGAAACCCGATTCCCAGAGATATTTTGATCATCACCACTCTTCCAAGGACATATTTTCCACCATAAATAAGAGGGAATTAGAAATAGGTGCAGCTACTATGGCTTCACTGGTATATTTATTTGATAAGTATGGATTGGTTAAAGCATCCAACCCTTAAAATCAAAAATATAGGTGAGACTTTTTTATTCACTAAATGATCTAATTAATCCATCTGTTAATGATTTCAATTTTTTGTTAAAACATCAAAATTTGTACATTTTTAGGTAAAATGATACTTAATTTAGAAAAATTATAAAACTGAATGAAATTTGAATTTTACTCTGTTAAAGTCTTCTTTTTTTCTTTTAATTAAGTTGGTTTTTCAAGATTTTAAGAAAATCTTAACAAATTGGTATTTATTTTGACTATTTTTGCATGTATTAACAAATTAAACACTATATAATTATGGAAATGTTAAACTTTATTTTTGATGCCGCTTCTGTAGAGCCAGGTGATTTTACTGGATTTACATTTTTTATCGGCTCAGTTTCTATGTTAGCTGCTACTGTGTGGTTTTTAATGCAGCACGGTCAAGTTGACAAGAAATTTAAAGATTCAATGTTAGTTGCTGCCCTTATTACGGGTATTGCTGCTGTACATTACTTTTATATGAGAGAGCAGTGGGTTCTAACAGGAACTTCTCCTACTGAACTAAGGTATATTGACTGGATTTTAACAGTACCTTTAATGGTAGTTGAGTTTGCTCTTTTAACTGGAGTTGGAATGAGAAAATTATTCTGGCTTTCTGTTGTAATGTTAGTTACTGGATATTTTGGTGAGTCTGGAATCGTTGGCGGTGAAGCATGGATGTGGGGACTTTTCTCTGGTATTGCATACTTCTGGATGGCTTACGAAGTTGGATGTGCCTCACTATTTGGTGGCCCATCAGGTGCAGTAGGTAATGCATTAAACAAAGGTGGTGGAAAGATCGCTGATGGTGGTAGAATGCTACAATGGTTCGTACTTGTTGGTTGGGCTATTTATCCATTAGGTTATCTAATGGGTACTGGTGATGGTCAATGGTATGAAGTAATGACATCTATTCCGTTCGACATGAACATTGTTTACAACGTAGGTGATGCTATTAATAAAATTGGATTCGGTATGGCTGTATGGTATGCAGCAAAAGGCTAATTTTGTTACATAAATAATTTTAAAAAAGGTGAGGTTTTTCCTCACCTTTTTTTTTATATTAATATTTTAAAATTTCCAATGAATAAAATATTATTGTCCAAATTATTAGGTTTAATTCTAAGTCTTTCTATCATTTTTTTTGGACTCGAGACCTCATATTCAACGTTGTTATTTCTTATAATAATGCTTACTGTTGGTATACCACATGGTTCGGTTGATCACATAGTTGCTTTTGTCAACCCTGAGGCTAGGAGATTCAAAAGTAGGTTTATTTTTTATTTAGTTTATTTGTCACTTATATTAATTAATACCCTTTTATGGATTATATCTCCAATTATTGGATTAGCATTATTTTTGGTCATTTCATGTTACCATTTTGGCGAGACACAGGTTATTGGTTTTCACAACACCACAAACAAACTTTTAAATTTTGTCCTAGGAGCAAATATATTGCTATCCCTTTTTTTAAATAATATTATTGAGCTACAAGGAATTCTCTCTGTAATCCCTTTTTTTTAGAATTAGAGGCTATGTATTGAACATGAACAACGTTTTTGGTTTGAAATACAGTAGTTCCAGCAACAATTTT
>CABZIT010000008.1 GCA_902525795.1 uncultured Bacteroidota bacterium | reverse complement strand
TTTATATTAATGATAACGGAAAGGGAATGAGTAAAAAATTATTTAAAAATATTTTTAAAGCCGGTTACACCACAAAAAAAAGAGGCTGGGGCTTAGGGTTATCCCTCGCCAAAAGGATAATTGAGGACTATCACTTAGGGAAAATCAAGGTATTAGAATCAAAAATTAATGAAGGTACAACTTTTGAAATCAGGTTAAACAGATTTGAAAGCATCTGAAATTAGACTTGCAGTATGTTTAAACTGATTGTCATTCATGGAAACTTTTTTGGTAAAATTAGCATCGCTCATTTTTTTTATAGGAATCAAATGTACATGTACGTGAGGCACTTCTAAGCCAATAATGCTAAAAGATACTCTTTCACAATCAATAACCTTAGCAATTGAGAGTGCTACACTTCTAGAGAATTTCATAAGTTCCTGATAAGTATTTTCATCCAAGTCCAAAATGTTATCAATTTCTTTTTTTGGAATACAAAGAGTGTGTCCAACCGAATTTGGGTTAATGTCTAAGAATGCTAAAAAATCTTCATTTTCTGCAACTTTATAGGACGGTATTTCGCCAGAGATTATTTTACTAAAGATAGTTGGCATTTATCTTGAAATTTCTAAAATTTCTAAATCTATAAATCCTGAAGGAACAATTATTTTTGCTATTTCACCAACAGATTTTCCTAACAATCCTTTTCCAATTGGTGAGTTTACTGAAATTTTTCCCTTAGATAGGTCTGCTTCACCGTCAGCTACAATCATATAATCCATAGTCATACCATTGGATTTGTTTCTGATTTTAACCTTTGATAAAACAAGTACTTTGGAGTTATCTAACTGAGATTCATCAATCACTCGAGCATTCACCAATCTTTCCTCAAGCTTTGAAATTCTAATCTCCAACATTCCTTGCGCTTCCTTTGCAGCATCATATTCAGCGTTTTCACTCAAGTCACCTTTATCTCTAGCTTCTGCAATTGCATTGGATGCTTTTGGCCTTTCAATATCCTTTAACTGGTTTAATTCATCTTTTAGCTTTTTTAAACCCTCCTCAGTATAATATGAAATATTGCTCATAGCAATCAATCTAGTTTACTTTTATAAAATAAAAAATCCCGAATTTTCGAGATATAATCAAATATACAAAATATTTAAATCATCTATTTTTATCGTATTTTTAGCAGATGACATTGAGAAACTTTCGCTACTTATTACTAATTGTTTTGCTCTGTAATTGTTCTTCAAATATAAATGATTCAAGATGTAATTTTCTGCTTAATCTTGACATCTATTACGAAGTAAATTTAAATCTACCTCAGTATTCAGATCTTAATTTTGTTAGCAACTCTGTTTATATTCCAGATGTAGGAAATGGAGGGGTAATAGTAGTAAATGCCGGAACTGGTTTCCTTGCCTGGGATGCATCAGATCCTAACCATGAAATACTTCCATGTTCCATCTTAAATATAAATGGATTAGAGGCAACATCAAGTTGTGCACAACAGAATTCATACAGCTTAATTACTGGTCAGTCAGTTGGTACAGTTCTTAATTGTACTTTGAAAGCATACCGAGTGGAGTCTGCTGGTAACGTATTAATTATCAGTAGCTTTTAAAATTTAATTCCAATACCAAATAAGAAATTCCTAGTAGCTTGTGGATAATATCCTGTCCCCTCAATAGTAGTAATCATATTTTCATCTGTCCACGTGTCATCATAAGTATAATAATACCCATTGGAAACATATTCTGCTGAAAATAGATTATTAATTAAAAGATTTATGGATAACTCATCAAATAAATATAATTCATCAAAAGTATATCTAAAATTTAAATCTGTTACGGAATAGGAGTCAAGCTTTGAAAAAGAAGATCCATTATTACTCATAAACTGTTCTCCTACATGCTTATTCAAAAGAGAAAGATCCAACTTTGAATTTGGGCTGTAGTTTATAGCTAGTGATGAAATAAATGAAGGTGAATAGGAAATATCTGTATCACCTAAATTCATCAACTCCCCATCAAATCTGCTGACGTAGTCGAGGTTTTTATTTTCACTAAAGCTTACATTTCCTGCAAGATTGATTTTTTCAGAGACCTTAAACGCTGATTCAATTTCAATACCTGCTCGATAACTTTTACCACTATTTTCTCTTATTGGAGATCCAACATCATCCAATGCTCCAGTTAAGACTAATTGATTTTCATAATTCATGTAATAGAGGTTTGTATTTAAAATTATAGTATTTGAATTAAGACTCCATCCTAATTCAAAATCAATTAGCTCTTCAGGTTTTATATTAAAATTATTTTCATAATCACTTCGTGTAGGTTCACGAAAAGCTTTGGCTGCAGAAAAATATAGTCTATTTTTTTTATTTAACTTAAAATTTAAACCAAATTTTGGATTGAAAAAACTATATTTTTTGTCCAGTTTTAACTCAGGAATATTGGAAGTGCTTCCATCTGTGTTGTAGTTAATTTTTCTTAATTGGAAATCAGTATACATACTTAATCGGCTAGAAATTTGAAACACCGACTTAATAAAATTGCTAAAGTCTTTTTTTAGACCATTTCCACTGTAAAATAAATCTGTAAACTCAATATCTCCAGAATTCTGTGACCAAATTGTCTCTCCAAAATGATCACCATCATATTCACTATAAGTAGATCCTAAGATAATATTATGTTTATTTTTTGAATATTTTAATGAGTAATTCACTACAATAAATTGATTATCCAGCCATTTTCTCGTTATAAAATCTTCATTTCCATTTTCATTATACTGCTCATAATAACCTTTTCCATTGGTTAAATTTAATCCCAAATTAGATGTAAAATTATTATTGATGATTTCACTCCAGTGTAATTGAAAATGATCTTGTTTGTAGTTGTCAAGTTCGTCCTCATGAAACTGTTGCACTCCGTTTAAATCGGTATACAATCCTGATGGATTAAACCTTCTATCATTTTGAAGTGTTTCGCCGTCAATACCATTCCAAGCATGATAGGTAATTTCATGGCCTCCAAAATTCAAGAACTTTATAAGAGTATTTTCTTTTTTATAAGAAAATTGTAAAAAATAGGATTTCAAGTCAGATGTTGATCGGTCAATATAACCATCAGAGTCAATTTTAGATAGCCTACCTGAAAATTCAAATACTTCATTAATGAGTCCTGTACTAAAACGAAGAGTATTTTTAAAAGTATTATAGCTTCCAAAGGTATTATTGCTTTCAAAGAATGGATCTTTGGAAATTTTATCAGTCAATATATTAATGCTTGCCCCAAATGCACTGGACCCATTTACTGATGTGCCAATTCCTCTTTGAACTTGTAAATTTTCAACACTAGAAGAAAAATCTGGAAGATCCACCCAAAAAGTACCAAGGGATTCTGCATCGTTGTATGGAATACCATTAATGGTAACATTAGTTGATTGTGCATTAATCCCACGAATTCTAATTGCAGTATATCCAATTCCAGCACCAGCATCGGAGGTGGTAACAACGTTGGGTAGAAAATTTAATAAAATTGGAAGGTCTTGACCTAAATTTCTTTCTTCAATTTGATCTTTAGAGACATTTGTAAATGCCATCGGTATGTCTTCATTAACTCTAACCGAAGAAACCAAAACCTCCTCTAATTTTTGCACATTTAAGGAATCAATTTGTTGATCTTGAGAATATACTTGAATAAAGCCTAACAGATATAACAGTAATATATTTTTCATTTATTTTTGATTTTACGGGAGGCTTGTGAATGAAAAGAATATCATCAAAATTCCTAAACAGCATTATCTGTTCGAGGTTCAATGGGTATAATCTCAGCCGTATCAGCACCCCTGTTGTACAATACAAATTTACAACTTTTTAATAACTATAATTTACTGAAAGCAAGATATTTCTTCCCATTTCGTGAGTAAAATATCTAAGTCTATTCAAATAGTCTTTATAGAGATTATTTAAAAGGTTTTCAACACGTACATTTATTTTATACTCACCTCCCCTTTTGGAATTAAATCGAATCGATGAGGAAAGGTTCAATAAATGATATGCTTCAGGTGGTGTACTTGTATCTAGCATCGCATATGTTTGAGTGGTAGGGATATAAATTTCAAAATTTGTATCCGGATACTCATTTTGCTCAAAAACATATTCACTCTCTAAAGAAATATTCATATTATTAAAATCTAAGAAATTATAACTAATAGAGTTTTTAAGATTTGCCGGTGGTAAATTAATAAGAGGTTTATCGTTTGATCTTTCATATCCTTTGACTAAAGAAAATTGATGGCCAATGAAAAAATTATCAAAATACTGCTTGTCATATTTTACGTCGAAACCATATAAATTTGCATCCGCTTGCATATACTCCCAAACGGGAAAAACTCCAGCAATGGTTGTTGTTGTTCTAACAGGGATTATGTAAATAAAGTCATTTATATAATTAAAAAAGGAGTTAAATGTTAATGCAGATTTCTCATCTGATAAATTATAGGTTATAGAAATATTATTTCCAACTTCAGATTTAAAACTTAAATCCCCAATTTCAATTCTAGCTGAGGAATGGTGTAGTCCTTCACTAAATAATTCGGAAGGATTTGGTTTTCGAGAAGAAATAGAATAATTCAGATAAATATTTTCACCCCAATTAATTGAATATCGTACTCCTAAATTAGAAGAAACATTATGAAAGTCAAATTTTGGATTGGTAAGAGTATTTAACCCTAAATCTTCAACTAAAAATTCAGAAAACAACTCATTATAATTTCTTAATTCCCATAGAGAAGTTCTATAATATTTATATGCATTAATGTGAGAAAAGTCATATCTGATGCCTGCCTCTACTAACCAATCCTCATTCAAACTGTTATCATAAATGGAATATAAACTAAAATCATATTTTTTGTAATCCGGAATTATTCGCTTTACGCCTGTTGCAGGGTCGGGATAATTTTTTTGATACCTGCCAGAAATACCTGCTTTAAAATTAGAACTACTGTCAAATTTTGATTCTACATCCAAAGCTAAAGAATGAGTCTGCAGATTTAAATCTAATGCTGGTTTTTTTCTATAATCTTGTCTTCTAATGTCGAATTCTTTTCTGTCATTTGATTGATAATCATATCGCATACTTAATTTACCAAAATTAAAATTTTTATAAGCTTTAATTTTCACAAGATTGTGACTAATTTTTTGTCTGGGTATATTGATGTCATAACTAAATTCATCAATAACTCCTGGGATTTCATTATTTATCGCATTAATAATATCAATTGCAGTGTGCGCGTGTGAAGATCTTAGAATTCCCAGCTGATTGCTAAAAAGGGAATAGTAAATATCAAAACCATGGTCAATGCGATTCAACCCTGCTTTTAAAGAAATATTGTTTTCTTGAAAACCTGTATTGGTCATAACATAATCAGCCGTTTCAAAATCACCCATTCGTTTTAGGGTTCCTTGGAATTTGTAGTACCATCCGTTGCTGTTTGTCTTCGTAAAGTTAGTAGACACTGACCCCCCTCTTCCATTGGATTGAAGGTTGGTAGTAATACTTCCATATAAATTATCAACTAATTTTTCCCGTGATGTTTCTGCAATGATAACACCCCCAACGGCATCTCCTGCATATTGTAAAGCACTCGCCCCTTTAATTACAGATAATTTATCAATTGAATTAATATCAATACTGGGTGCGTGTTCTATACCCCATTCTTGATCTTCCAGTCTGACATCATTATTTATCAATATGACCCGGCTGCTATGTAATCCATTTATTACAGGTTTAGACAAATAAGATCCAGAATTTAAAGAGCTGACCCCAGTAACAGTTTGTAATACCTCACCTAAGGTTCTACTGTTATAATCATCTAGCACCTCTTTGGAAATTTTATTTTCAAACAATGACTTTGAATTCAGTCGATTGCTGGAAGTTACAATGATTTCTTGCAGCTCATTCAAGTGATGCTCCAAATAAACTTTTTTATAGGTGTCTTTTTTAACAATTACTTTAACATTTAAAGTCACACAATCCTCATGAGCAACGCTAAGATTGTAACTACCATCACATAGATTTTCGAAAACGATAACACCGTTTTGATCAGTCTTTCCACCAATATCAATTTTTTCAAAGTAAATATTTGCATTGTCTAATGAAGATCCGTCATGCAAATCAATAACTTCAATAGAAAGTTTATTGTTACAGTTTTGACTGTGGGCACTGAAACAACAAATAGAAAATACAGAACAAAAAGCGAGTGCTAATTTCGAAGTGAAATTAGCACCGCATTTATTACATATACAGTTCATTAAAATTATTCGACCGTAACGTTGAATGTAACTTCAATATCCGTTGAACCCCCTGCTGAGTCAAGTCCATCATTTGGCTTCATAGGCTCATGTATTAAAGTTATTGTGATTGTTCCAGAACCAGCTTCATTCGTTGTTAATGTAACCTGAGTTCCTAAAGGATTTCCATCTGAATCAAAGTTTGCATATTCAACACCAACATTAAGATCTCCACCAACAGAATAAAATACTTGATGTTCAAGATCTTCCTCTTCAATCTCTTCTGTTATATCTTCAGGCTCTTCCTCTAATTCATTTAAGAACTCTAATCTTACATCGTAAGTTGTAGATGCAGCAAGAACACCGTCTGTTACCACAGGATCAAGCGGACCGTCTCCATCAGCATCTGTCGATGACATCGCAAGGATTTCGTTAACATAAACATTCAAAGTTGTAATTACTTCTTCTTCATTAATTGGCTCTGGGATACTGTTATCGTCGTCATCGCTACAAGAGAAGTATAAAAAGGGTAATGCCAATAAGGCATATTTAAATATTTTCATTTTTTTAATTTTTAAGATATACAATTATAATAGTGATTCAAGATTTTTGAATCAATTTTTGGAGTACTAGCAATAGTAAGGCGGTCCCCTAGTAGGAAATAGATTATTATTATTTTCAATCTTAAAAGCATAATTTTTTAGAACTAACTCAAAAAAATGATTAATTAAAATAAGATTTTTCGATGAATTAAATAGTTCCTCCTCAGCTGAATTCGTGTTCATTAATGCACAAAACTCACACTTGTTTTCTAACTGGTGAAAATGAATTTCAGAAACATCACAATGTTTATGCTCCTCATGAAGATGGTGCACTAAATTAAATACAGGGGGAAGTAGTAATGTTAAAGTAAAGAAAAAACTGAAAAAATTTTTCATCAGTATAAATTTAAACATCTTTTATTAATTCATCAATACATTTTTTACAAATATTGAACCGTTTTTCAAAATCCCCCTCCACTATTTTGAAAGGGATATTATTCTTTACTAGTTCCTCTTTAAATATTTGAAAAGATTCATCTCTTTCATGGGGCTTGTCTCGCAAATCATCCTGGACCCACGGGATATCAATATTTGTCAATAAATATAAATCATAGTGATTTGACAAAGCATATTTTTCAAGTAGCGGATCACAAGTTCCACCATAGTAATACTTTGAATATACCATCGTTTCAAAAAGGTTTGTATCACATATTACTATAGAATTAGATTTTTTTATTATCTCATTTTCAGCTTTCATCTGACCCATGGCAATTGGTAATAAATCTTTTGGTTCACAAATTCTTTTTTCTTGATCCCATATTTTTTGCAGATAGTCCCTAGCAAATTCTGGCACCCATGGAACCTTGTAATAAGCTGATAATTTCTGTGCTAGTGTTGTCTTACCTGTAGATTCAGGGCCGTATAAAACAACTCTTTTACAGCTTGATTTTATTTGCTTAAGCTTTTCTTCCATTGTATATATCC
Organism: uncultured Bacteroidota bacterium; assembly: GCA_902525795.1. GTDB lineage: Bacteria > Bacteroidota > Bacteroidia > Flavobacteriales > Flavobacteriaceae > MED-G13. The sequence continues at coordinate 31,322 of CABZIT010000008.1, read as the reverse complement.
TTGAATAGCTAAAATTGTGAAAATTATGTATTGAATAGATAATATAATTTTATCAGATCCGAAATAAAGTGGTATTGTAATTACATTTCCAATGATCCACAATACCCAGTTTTCTAGTTTCTTGTTAGCCATCAACCACATTGCCGTAACAAAAATCCCTGAAGTGAATATATCTAAACTTGCATAAGCCCCTAAATCTGTATCAAAATACTCGTGCAAAAAGTATGAAATAAAAACAATAAAAAAGAAGATTAAGGAAGCTTTTGGTAAGTCCTTGAAAACAAACTTTGCTATTTTGACCTTTACAACATCATTTTCTTTTCTAGACCAATTCCACCAACCATATATACTCATGAGGGTGTAAAAAAGGTTTACCATCATGTGTCCAATTAGTCTCTCGTTAAACATAAAGTACATAGTAATTAATGTACAGGTAATCCCAGTAGGATACACTAAAATATTCTCCTTTTTTGCATAAATGACACTAATTATTCCAAAACCAAAGGCTATGCATTCTAATACAATTTCAAATGCTGAATGTGTAGCATACGCTTCAAATAAATAGTTAATTATTTCTGTCATTCTTTTCCGATAATATAGGCTAAACTATAATTTTTATTTATAAAATAATTTACATTAAAATCTTGTGATACTTCATTTTTTACAAACCAAATTTTTGTTTGTTTTTCATTCAATGAAAAAGGTATTACAATTATATTTTCCTTGAAATCAATTTCTTTAAAGTCCATCATCTTAAATAGAGATTCTTTCATGTTCCATATGACCTGTGCAATTTTCCTTTCAATTCTAATTGGGAATTCATTTTCCGTTCCAATGAACTTTTCCATAATCCGAAAACATTTATTTGAGTTACTTTCAATATCCACACCAACCTTCTGATCACTAACTAAAACCGTAACAAATTCATTGGAATGACTAATTGAAATATAACCAGATTTTATACTAGGTTTACCATTAACATTATAACTGAGATCTATTTCATGAATTGATAATAGTTTTAGTATATTTCTAACAGCTAAAAACTGCTTTTGATGAATTGCAGATTTTTTTTTTAGTAAAGTTTTTTTGGAAAAATCAGACAAATTAAGTTCTGATTTTAGAAAATCAATGGTTTCTTTAATTTCCCAAACTATTATTCTTGTTGTAGAAGATAAGTGTATATCCTCAATTACTGGCATCTAGGCTTTTGGGTTATTACCATAACTATTTTCGCCATGGTCTCCATCCTTACATAATAAGTAAAAAGACCAAAAAGGCCCTATAAACGGGACAAATACAATAAAAAACCACCAACCCGATTTTCCAACATCATGAAGTCTTCTAACAAGTACCGAAAGAGATGGCAGAAAATGATAAATTCCGCATAAGAAATACAACCATCCATATGGCAAACTAATTAGTCCTGCAGGTCCTGCATCAATTGTAAAAACAGTACCTAAAATATTATCTAAAACAAAACATATTGTTGAAATAATTGTTAGAAAAAGCTGAAATATCCAAAACTCTTTTCGCCTTGCACGTCCATTAAAATTAACATAATTTTCTTTGAGTACTCTAAGATAAATTTCCATAATTATGTATTAGACAATATTTAATTACCTTAAAGATAAGTATATAAAATAAAATTGAAAATTTTAAACGGGTATTATAGAAACAAAAGACTTGTTATCTTTTTTTCTTGTAAACTTGACTGTTCCATCAACTCTTGCATGCAGAGTGTGATCTTTACCTAAATAAACATTCTCACCAGGTTTATGAACAGTACCTCTTTGCCTAACAATAATATTTCCAGCCTTTGCTTGTTGACCACCGAAAATCTTCACTCCTAATCGTTTCGATTCTGATTCTCTACCGTTTTTTGAACTACCTACACCTTTTTTATGAGCCATTGTTTATTTTTAGCTAAGTTTTTTAATTAAATCCGCTTTTTTCAAAGAAGAAACTCCTGACATACCTTTTTCAGATGCAATTTTCTTTAATTCTGCCACAGAAAGTTTGGATAAATCTTGCTTATTTTCTTTTGTAGAGACCTTTACTGATGCTTTCTTAATCTCTTTTTTTGCTGAGGAAGACTTTTTAGAGCCACCAGAAATGATATCATTTATTTCAATCTGTGTAATCATTTGTCTGTGTCCGTTTTTTAACTTGTACCCTTTTCTTCTTTTCTTTTTGAAAACAATTAATTTATCAGATTTCAAGTGCTTTAAAACTTTCGCATCTACTTTGACTCCACTTACTACAGGACTACCAATGGACAACTTATTTCCATCACTAAACATCAGTACATTATCGAAAGAAACTTTTTTTCCTTCTTCAGCATCAATTCTGTTCACAAACAGCTTTTGTTTTTTTTCAACCTTGAACTGCTTTCCTGAAATTTCAACTATTGCGTACATCTCTTTAATTAAGCGTCTGCAAATATAAAGTTAATTCACAAATCAACAAACTTTTATGCTGATTTATAGAGAAATCACAATTAACAGATATTTTATTTTTTTTTAACATATGTTTTAAGATGAAATTTTATATTTGCACAACTATAAGTGGAATTATATTAATTTTAATCGTATTATGAAAAATAAAATTTTATTACATCTTTTACTGTTACCCCTTTTTATTTTTTCTCAGCAAGTATCTTTTACTGAGTTTGATTTAGAAAACGGTTTACATGTAATTATGCATCAAGATAACTCAGCTCCTGTTGTTATAACTTCAGTCATGTACGACGTTGGCGGTAAAGACAGAGCGGAAGGAAGAACTGGATTTGCACACTTCTTTGAACACCTATTGTTTGAAGGTTCAGAAAATATTGGTCGTGGAGAGTTCATGAAAATTATACCAGCTAATGGAGGTACATTTAATGCTTACACTTCCAATGACGAAACCTATTACTATGAAGTCTTTCCTTCAAATAAGCTGGAATTAGGCCTTTGGATGGAGTCTGAAAGAATGCTTCATCCAGTAATTGATCAAGTTGGTGTAGATACTCAAAATGAAGTAGTGAAAGAAGAAAAAAGACAAAGATATGATAGCCCATATGGTCAATTATTCAAGGTTTTAGGTGAAAATTTATTTAAAATTCACCCTTACAAAGATGAAAATATTGGAAAGATGGAGGACTTAGATGCAGCTACACTAGAAGAATTCATGGTATATTTTGATAAATACTATACTCCTACAAATGCTGTGCTCGTTGTTGCTGGTGATATTGATTTAGAGGAGACAAAAGGTCTTGTCGAAAAATATTTTTCTGCTGTAAAGCCAAGACCAAAACCAGCAAGATCTTTTCCCAAAGAGGATCCCATTACAGAAGTATCAAGAGTTCAAGCTTATGATCAAAACATTCAGATACCTGCAATCTTAGCAGCATACAGAACACCTGGATTTACTGAGCGTGATGCCTATGTTTTAGATATGATTTCTTCATACCTAAGTGGTGGTAAGAGTTCTGTTTTGTATAAGAAACTTGTAGACCAACAAAAACAAGCGCTGCAAATTGCTGCAATTAATTTAAGTCAAAGGGAGTATAGTATGTTTACATTTTTTGCATTACCGTTGGGGGAAGTAAGTTTAGATACTCTATTGGAAGAAATTGATGAGGAAATTGTTAAGGTTCAAAATGAACTTATTTCAGAAAGAGATTATCAAAAACTGTTGAATCAGTTTGAAGCGCAGTTTGTGAATTCAAACTCCAGCGTGGAAGGAATTGCAAATTCTTTAGCAAAGTATTACTTACTTCACGATGATGTGAATTTAATCAATAAATACATTGATATATATAGGTCAATCGATAGAGAAGAAATTCGTGCGGTTGCAAGAAAATATTTGAGTACTAACCAAAGGGTTGAAATAGAATATCTAGTCGGCTCAGCAAATTAAAATTTTAAAAAATGAAAAAAATCATTCTTAGTTTTATTTTATTATTCTTTTGTTTAGGCATACATGCACAACTTGACAGATCCATTATGCCAAAAGGAGGGCCTACTCCAAAAATTAAATTGGATAAACCAAAAGAATTTAAATTAAAAAATGGCATCAAAGTTCTCTTTGTTGAGAACAATAAACTTCCAAGAGTTAATTATCTTGTAAGGTTTGACAGAAAACCAATTTTTGAAGGGGAAAAAGCAGGAGTTATTTCTTTATTAAGTTCTATGCTTGGTAATGGAACAACATCTATTTCAAAAGATGAGTTCAATGAAGAAGTTGATTTCCTTGGCGCGTCCGTAAATGTTGGATTTGGATCAGCCTCTGCTTTCACATTAACAAAAAATAATGAAAGAGTGGTTGAGCTTCTTTCAGATGCTTTAATAAATCCTTTATTAACGGAAGAGGAATTTGAAAAGGAAAAAGAAAAATTGATTGAAAGCCTTAAAGCCGAGAAGAAATCTATTGATGCAATCTCAGGTCGAGTTAGTGGTGCACTTTCCTATGGGAAAGATCATGTTTATGGAGAATTTATCACTGAAGAAAGTGTAAATAGAGTGAATTTTGATGATGTTCTTGAATATCATAAAAACTACTCAATTCCTAACAATGTATATATTGTTGTAATTGGAGATGTAAATTATAAGGAAACAAAAAAACTTTTGGCTAACAAGTTTGGATCATGGTCTAAGGGTAAAGTTATCGAAAACCCTGCTCCAGTGTTAACTGATAATGTTGCCCTGACAGAAATAAACTTTATTGATTTACCAACAGCAACTCAATCAAGCATTACTGTTACAAATAATGTAGACTTAAAAATGACTGATGAAGATTATTTCATTGCTTTAATGACAAATGATATTTTAGGTGGTGGTGGATCAGGTTACTTATTTAAGAACTTAAGAGAAGATAAAGGATATACCTATGGAGCTTATTCTAGTCTTGGGTCTAGCAGATATGGTGTTTCAAGATTTAATGCTGGTGCTAAAGTAAGAAATATGGTTACTGATAGTGCAGTTTCAGAAATTATCAAGGAAATCTCTAGAATTCGTCTTGAGAAAGTAGACTCAGAATTACTTAAAAATGCTAAAGCTAAGTATGTTGGTAGTTTTATTAGAAGATCTGAAAGCCCACAAACTATTGCAGGATACGCACTAAACATTAAATTTAATAACCTTCCAGATGATTTCTATGAAAATTATTTAGAAAATATAAATTCTGTGACCGAATCTGATGTAAAAAGAGTTGCAAATAAATATTTAAAAATCGGAAATTCTAGAATAATTGTTGTTGGAAAGGGAAGTGATGTAGTGGCAAACTTAGAAGAAGTTGGATTCCCTATTAAATATTATGATGAGTATGCTAACCCTATAGCTAAACCCATTTTTAACAAAGCAATTCCTGAGGGGTTAACCGCTGATGATGTAATTAATTCATACATTAAAAGTGTTGGTGGAAAAGATATGCTAGAATCAGTGAAAACTCTTGTGATGAAAGCAGAAGTAACAATTCCAGGTGCTCCATTTAAACCTACTGCTACAAGTATGAGAAAATTCCCAAACAAGTATTCATTTGAAATTCAAGCTAATATGGGTGGACAGAATATTACCTTGTCAAAGGTCAAATTTGACGGTGAAAGAGGATTTAATGAAATGCAAGGTCAAAAGGTTGATTTTAAAGAAGATCAAATTAATAAGGACAAAGGCAAGAAAGGATTATTTGATGAACTTTACTATAGCGAAGATCAGCTAGAACTAGTAAGTATAAACTCTGTGAATTATGAGGATGCTTACAAAGTTAAGGTAACAGTTGATGGAAACGTTTCCCATAGATATTACAGTATAGAGACAGGATTTCTAGTTAGTCAAGAAGAAACGGACGATAATAATAATGTTGTTACTACAAACTATGGTGACTACCAGGAAGTAGATAATGTGAAGTTTCCTTTTTATATGGAATTACCTGCACAAAAACTTGAGTTTTCAACTACTAGTTTAGAAGTCAATAAGGATCTTAAAGACTCTAATTTTTAGATTTTTTATTAGTAAGCAGAATTCCTAAAATTATTATTATAGTAGCAAATAGTTGGTTGAAACTAAAATTTTCTCCATCCATAACACCCCAGAATATTGATACTATTATCATGGAATAGGTTACCGAAGAAGCAAAGACCGGGCTAGATATATTTATCAGCTTATTAAATAAAATTTTTGCTAATGTTGTTCCAAAAACTGCTAGAACTGTAACATAAAAAAGAGATATTTGAGTTTGTGGGCTTTGGAGTCTTTCAAAATTAAAATCTGAAATTAAAAGTACAATAATTGAAGGAATTAATATCACAGTAAAATGCCCTGTTGCTATTGCAACCGCTGAAAGGTCTTGTAAATACTTCTTAATTATATTAACATTAAAAGCATAAAGGAAAGAACAAATGATAACAAGCCCTGAATAAAAATAATTTTGATCAGGATTTAAATTAATTCCAGAAATTATGAGTTGATAGGCACCAAAAAAACCTAGTAAAACTCCAATAATTTGTCTTTTTGTCGATTTAATTCCAAATAATACTAGACCAATAATAATTGTATTTAGTGGAACAATTGAATTCAATATTGAAGCCACAGAGCTATCAATTTCTTGCTCTGCAAAAGCAAATAAAAAAGCTGGAAAAAAACTACCGACAAAAGCTGAAATAATTATCCATTTCCATTGTTTGAAAGTGATTTCTTTTAATCTATTAAAAGTAAAAGGTATTAATGCTAAGGCTGAAATAATAATTCTAATTGAGCCTAGCTCAATTGCTGTCAAGCCGACTAACCCCTTTTTTATAAGAATGAAGGAACTTCCCCAAATGAATGAAAGTGCAGTTAGATAAAACCACTTATTCAGTTTCATTTACTCCTCCCAATTTACAGATTCAATAATTGAAAAAATATCATTTTTGACATACATTATCGATGGATAAATGGAATCATAATCATACTTTTCCGTTACATTCATTGATCCAAATAAAAAATTATTAGTACTGTCCGTGACATAGAACTGTAATGGAGATGCTATTGGACCACGCATTTCAAAAACCTTAGCAAATCTATTATTATCTACAGAAGTAAATTCCTTAATACTTATTTGGTAAGATTTTTTTCTGTGCGGTTCTAAGAACATATAAAAATTTCGTATACTTTCTTCAAAAGAGGATAAATTTTCAAGTTCCACATCACTCAATACTATATCAATTTTAATGTCTTTGTATCTCAGAACTATTTTATCGTCAGAAACTATTTCAAAAGACGAATATGAATCATTATAAATGAAATTCAAGCCTGAATACTCGCTAAAAAATGTCTCATAAGTTGGTTTTTCAAATTCTAATCTCAAAAAACCTTTTTCCCTGGGGAGATAGTTTGTTTCATTACAAGAAAAATGAAATAAAAATAAACCAAATAGAAATAATATTTTATGTGTGAATTTCAATATTTTTAATCAATTAGATTAAAAAGGAAGATCATCATCTATATCAACAACATCAGCTTTTGGTTGCTGAATTTCAGGTTTCTTATTGACATTTTCATTAGAACTTACAACATCTTCGTTTTTATTTGATAGAAATGTAAATTCGGTACAATTAATTTCTGTAGAGTACCTGTCATTTCCTTTATCATCTTGCCATTTTCTTGTCTTAATTCTTCCCTCAATATATACTTTGTCACCCTTTGAAAGATATTTTTCACAAATTTCAGCAGCCTTATTTCTGAGAACTATATTATGCCACTCAGTATTGGAGACCTTTTCATTTGTTTGCTTATTTAAGTAAGTCTCATTTGTTGCGAGTGGAAACCTCCCGATACAACCTCCGTCTTCAAACCTGTGAATCTTAACATCATCCCCAAGATGACCAATTAACATTACCTTATTTAATGTTCCTGACATAATATTTTATTTTTCTAAATTTAACATTTAAAGTGAGATTAAACTTAATTTGTAGTCATATTTTTCAAAAAATTTATGCATCAATCTTGACATCGGATATTTTTCGAAATTATCAACGTACAAACCTCCTTTAATTTTTGGTGTATCTGAAATTTTCCAAAACCTTGATTGAATTTGCAAATGTGTAAGCTTATGATTTATAAAGTTTTCATTTATTAATTCAATATTGTAAGATGAAACTTTGAATTTCTTGTAAATCATTCCCTTTAAATCTATCAAGCTAATACAGGAATAAGACTGAAAAACAGGAAACTGATACATGTTAAGCCATAATCCAGAATTAATTTTCTGAATTAGATTCTTACCCCCTTGTTCAAAAATGACATAATCGTAATATATAAATCTGTTTTTATTTTTAGATAATTTTTTTGGATAATCCATTGTCATAGAAAATAAATTAGCTTTACAATTTTTTGAAAAAATACAAATATTACATTTTGGATCTACAGGTTTACAAATCATAGAACTATAATCCATTATTGCTTGATTATAATCACCACATCTTTTATTTGGGATGAGATCTTGGGCAATTTTTCGAAAATATTTTTTGGATGGGGATGCATTTATGGGCTTGTCAATTAAAAAATATCTAGCAAGGATTCTGTAAACATTTCCGTCTAAAACGGCATTTTTTTCATTAAAACAAATGGAGGATATAGCACTTGCAGTATAGTCTCCAATACCTTTTAATTTTAGTAGAGACTCATATTTTTTTGGGAAAGTATTTTCTAATTCAAAGTATATTTTTTTTGCACTTTTATGTAGATTTCTAGCCCTTGAGTAATAGCCTAATCCCTGCCAAGACAATAAAACTTCATTTTCACTTGAATTTGCAAGGGATTTTAAGTTTGGAAATTTTTTTAAAAAATTTAAATAATACTTAGTACCCTGTGAAATTTTAGTTTGTTGTAAAATGATCTCAGAGATCCAAATTTTATAAGGATCTTTTGATTTTCTCCACGGAAGATCCCTTTTGTTTTTATCGTACCATTCTAAAATTAAGTCACTAAAATTCATATTATTTTGACTATTGAACAAATAAATATTTCAAAAAAATTAAGTTATAATCATGATTAAGTTGATATAAAAATACATATATTTGCAGGCATTGTTGAATATTTAATGATAAAATAAAAAGATACATGACAAAGGCGGATTTAGTAGCGAATATTTCAAGTAAATTAGGAATTGAAAAGGTAGATGTTCAACTTACAGTTGAATCTTTAATGAATGAAATCATTTCATCTTTAGAAAATGGTGAAAATGTTTATTTGAGAGGTTTTGGTAGCTTTGTAGTAAAAAAAAGAGCGGAGAAAACTGCTAGAAATATAAAGAAGAATACAACCATTAAAATTCCCGCACACAATATCCCAGCCTTCAAGCCATCTAAGTTTTTTGTTAAGGGAGTTAAGGATAATTTGAAAATTAATTAAATACAAGTTTATGCCTAGCGGAAAAAAGCGTAAAAGACATAAAGTAGCAACTCACAAAAGAAAAAAAAGACGTAGAGCAAATCGTCACAAGAAAAAAGACTAGTTTTATTAGTTATTCAACTCAAGTTCTTTGAAATTAATTCATTAATAGCGTTATAATAAAAGCTTTTATAACAAATGAATTTTCGGAAATAAATAGCATATAATGCATAAAATTAATAACAATGAATAAAGAATTACTGATAAGTTCTAGTTCAAACAATATTAATTTTGCCTTACTTAAAGACGGAAAACTTATAGAATATCATAAAGATAACGACAATACTAAATTTTTAGTCGGAGATATTTATTTGGCAAAAATTAGAAAATCATTACCTGCCTTGAATGCAGCATTTGTAAATGTTGGTTACAAAAAGGATGCATTTCTTCACTATCATGATTTAGGTCCAAAGCTTACCACTTTACAAAAATTTTTAAAAGGTGTAAGCACTGGAAAAATTAAAGATTTCTCATTAGCAAATTATAAATTCGAAAGTGAAATTGACAAAGATGGTGCCATTGGAGATGTACTCAGTCCTAATCAATCTATACTAATACAGATTGTAAAAGAACCTATTTCAACAAAAGGCCCAAGAGTTACATCTGAATTATCTATTGCAGGTAGATTTTTAGTCTTAGTCCCATTTTCAACAAGGATCTCTATATCACAAAAAATTGAAGATCCAAAAGAAAAGGATAGACTTAAGAGACTTGTTAAAAGTATAGCTCCTAAAGGTTTTGGGGTTATTATAAGAACCGTTGCAAAAGGCAAAAAAGTTGCTGAATTAGACAGAGATTTACAAAATCTTTTTGGAAGATGGATTGCTATGAGTAAGAAAATTAGAAATGCAAGTTTTCCTACCAAAGTCATGGATGAAATGAATATTTCTTCAAAAATACTTAGAGATCTTTTTGATGAAAAATTTACTTCAATATTAGTCAATGACGAAGCACTACAAATTCAAATAAAAGATTATGTTCAAAAAATTGCTCCAAAAAAAGAGTCAATAGTAAAGCTTTACAAGTCAAAGATTCCAATTTTTGAGAAGTATGGAATTGAGCGTCAAATAAAAACATCATTTGGAAAAAATGTTTCAATGACCAAAGGGTCCTACCTAGTGATAGAACACACGGAAGCGTTGCACGTTATCGATGTGAATAGTGGGAATAGATCAACGACATCAAAAAATCAAGAAGAATCAGCACTTGAAGTTAATTTAACAGCTGCTACTGAAATAGCCCGACAGCTCAGGCTAAGAGATATGGGAGGTATAATCGTGATTGATTTCATTGATCAAAATACTTCAGAAAACAGAAGAAAACTTTTCAATCATCTTAAATCGGAAATGCAAGAAGATAGAGCTAAACATAGAATTTTACCTCCAAGTAAATTTGGTTTGATTCAAATTACAAGACAAAGAGTTAGACCTGAAATGAATATAAAAACTAGAGAACAGAATCCTAGTGGAGGAAAAAATGAAGTTGAAGCTCCAATTATTTTAGTTGATAAAATTTCAGAGGATATTGAAAGATTAGTTCATAAGGGAGAAAAAAATATTAATCTTAATATACATCCATTTATTGCAGCATACCTTGAAAAAGGATACCCTTCAACAAGGTTAAAATGGTATTTCAAATATAAAATTTGGATAAAAATTATTCCAAGAGATGCTTATAAATACTTAGAATATCATTTTTATAATGAAGATGGTAAATCAATATAAAAAAAACCCTATCATGTCTGATAGGGTTTTTTTATTGTATTTCAACTAGAATTGGACAATGATCGCTGTGGACAACCTCTGACAAAATCGAAGCATTTTTCATTTTATTTTCTAGAGATTTTGAAACCATAATATAATCAATTCTCCATCCCTTATTATTAGCCCGAGCATTAGCCCTGTATGTCCACCAGCTGTATTTGTGGGGCTTATCATCATAAAACCTAAAGGAATCTATAAAGCCCAATTCAATAAATTTGCTTAACCAATTTCTCTCAACAGGTAAAAATCCTGAAACATTTTTATTTCTGATTGGATCATGTATATCAATTGCCTTGTGGCAAATATTAAAATCTCCCGCAATTACAAGATTGGGATTAGTTTTTTTTAAATTAGAAACATAGTCATAAAATTTGTCCATGTATGAGAGTTTAAACTCTAATCTATCTAAATTTGTGCCTGACGGTAAGTATAAACTCATGATAGAGAGTTGATCAAAATCAACTCTTAAATTTCTTCCCTCAAAATCCATTTCAGAAATTCCCGTTCCATAAATAACATTATTTGGTTCTTGTCTAGAAATTATACCCACACCACTATAACCCTTCTTCTCGGCACTAAACCAATAATTATACTTGTAGCCTATTTTTTCTAGTGCTACAATGTCTATTTGATCTTGCAAGGCCTTGATCTCTTGAACACAGACAATATCAGGTTGTTCAAGAATAAGCCAATCAATGAATCCTTTTTTCATTGCGGCTCTAATTCCATTAACATTATAGGAAATGATTTTCATTAATTGCTTTTTAAAGCGTGATAAATTAAAATAATTTGCATAATTTTTAGTTTAATCATTACGATGAAGATATTTCGAAATTTACTTATTCTTTTTTTTACAATCAACTTTTATGCTACTGATCTGAGTTATAAAAGTTCTCTTTTTAACAAAGACACCATATTAAATTTTGAATTTGAGATCAATAAATTTAAAGATTCTTTAAATAAAGTTGAAAAAATAGATAGATTACTTAAAAGTTATTCTCTAATAGACAAGAATTTAATTATTGAGAATAATAATAATCTTAATAAGCTATATAAACTTTCCACTAGTAATAAAATAAAGAATGAAGTAAAATTTTATGACTTAGAAACATCAGGTAATATTTCCAGAGGAATAAATATTGGTAATAATCAGAATTCTGTCTTGGAGAGTGAGCTTGACTTAAAAATTATCGGAAAATTAAATGAAAAAGTTTCAATAAAAGCATCAATACAAGATTCAAGTATACCTATTATAAATAATGGGTATTCTCAGCAATTAAATGAGTTTGATCAGATTTTCATAGAGTTACAGTCTGAAGACTGGGTTCTAAGGGGAGGAGATATTGATTTAATAAAAACAAATTCCTTTTTTGCCAATTATGAGAAGAAAATTCAAGGGCTTCTGCTTGATTCTTATTTAAATGAAAAGATAAATATTACTTCTGCAGCTGCTATTGTGAAAGGAAGCTTCACAAAAAGTATTTTAAATGTAGAAAATGGGAATCAAGGACCTTACAAATTGACAGGAGAAAATGGTGAATTATATGTTTTAATTGTTTCGGGAAGTGAGACCGTTTTTGTAAATGGAATTAAAATAGAGAGAGGAATTGACAAAGACTATATAATTAATTACAACGCTGGAGAAATAATATTTAACAGTACGTTTCCAATAATGGCAGATATGAGAATCCAGGTTGAGTACCAAGTAAGTGAAAAAAACTACAATTCTGTTTTTGGATATAGTAATATTGAAATAAAGAATAAAAAAAGTAAATATAATTTTTCATATTATAATGAAACCGATCTAAAAAATCAGCCTCTTTTACAAAATTTAAATAATGATCAAATTGGTATTTTATCTGCTGCCGGTGATGATGAAAATTTAATGAATATTCCATCAGGCAACTTATCCAATTATGATGAAAATAGAATTCTTTATAAAAAAGAAATAGTAGAAGGAGTTGAAATTTATGTGTACTCTAATAACCCAGAAGATGAGTTATACACAGTTAGATTTCAAAATGTAGGAGAAAATCAAGGTAACTATATTCTATCTTCGAATAATACTATTGAAAACATATATGAATACATAATGCCAATTGACAGTCAAAGACAAGGAAATTTTGAGCCAATTATCAAAATCATATCTCCAAAAAAAAGACAAATAGCTGTATTAAATTCAAATACCGCTTTTAATGAAAGTTCCGAGCTTTTCTATGAAATAGCTGGAAGTAACTTCAATAAAAATTTATTTTCAACTATTGATGATGAAGACAACAAAGGGTTTGCATCCATGATAGGTTTCAATAAAAAAATAAAAATTGATTCCACATTCAATATATACTCTAAATTGGATCTAAAATATATTGATAAAAACTTTGAAATTATTGAGAGAATTTTTGGTCCTGAATTTGAAAGAGATTGGGGCTTTGAGGTGAATAGTTTTAATGGTCAAAGTCAAACCGTAGCGAATACAACTTTTGGTTTCAGAAAATCGAATCTTGGAACAATTGATTATACATATGAAACTTTAAAACTTGGAAAGTTATTTTCCGGGCAAAAAAATATTTTAAAAGTTAACATATCCGAGATCAATAATTTAGAATTTATTTCAAGTACAAGTATTATGGCGTCTAGTAATATTGGAATTGATTCTGAATTTATTAGATCATATAACAGCCTTGTATTGGACTATAAAAAAATATGGACAGAATTAGGTTATGAATATGAAAAAAAGGAATCTAATGAACAAATTATAACAAATGCTTCAGATTTCGCAAATAAACTTTTCAAAATAAAGACCGGTTTTGGAAACAAAGAAAAAACATTTATTGAAATTGGTTACAAAAAAAAAATTAATGATAGCCTAGTAGAAAATATTTTAAATGAGGTAAACAACTACGATAGCTACTTTATGAACACTCAAATAATTAATAATAAAAAATCTACATTGAATATTTATTTAAATTTTAATAGACTAAAATCATATTTAAATAATAATAAAGAGGAGTATTTAAATACAAGAATTATTCAAAGACAAAAAATTTTAAAAAATTCATTGAACTCGGATTTGTTTTTCGAATCAAGCGCTGGCAATTTACCACAACAAGAATATACTTTTATAGAGGTTGAGCCAGGGCTTGGATCATATAAATGGATTGACATAAACGGAAATGGGATTCAAGAATTAGAAGAATTTGAAATTGCAGTATTCGAAGACGAAGCAATATTTATAAGGGTTCTTTTACCCAATCAAATATTTTTGAGGACCTATCAAAATAAACTTAACTATTCCTTACAAACGAACTTCTCCATTTTTCAAAATAGTAATGTTGATTTCATAAAAATACTTTCAAAAATTTCAAATAAATTCCAAATATCAGTAGATAATAAATCTGAATATCAAGAAAACAACATTATATTGAATTCACTTTTTAAAGGGAATGATGATCTATTGGCTTATAATATAAGTCTTAAAAATTCATTTGCAATTAATAGAGCTAAGAATAGATATTCAATTACTTACACTTATGCTGAAAATGAGAAAAAAGATAGTTATTCTTTTGGATCTAATCAGCATTTGAATAGGTTCAATAAAATTAATATTGCACATAAAATTAACCCTTCAACATTATTTGAACTAATAACAAATAGTGAAAGAAAAATGAATTGGAGTGAGAATTTTTCGGAAAAAAATTACAAGATCAAAGAGGATTTAATAAAGCCCAAACTTACATACTTTTATGATGAAAATAATCGAATTAATTTTAGCTATGAAAATACAAGTGTTATGAATTTGATTGGAGATAATGAAACTTTAAAACAACAAACTTTTGGAACTGAGATGTATTTTGATACAAAGAAGAAAGATGGTGCAATTGTAAACTTCAATTACTATAATAATAAATTTGATGGAGAAAATAATTCCATTATTAGTTACACTATGATGAATGGATTGAAAAATGGAGAAAACTACACTTGGTCTTTTACTTTAGTGAAAAAACTTAATAAAACATTGGACATGAATGTAAGATATTTTGGAAGAAAAAGCCCTAAAACTCCACCGATACATAATGCATCCTTCCAAGTAAGAGCTAATTTTTAAAATATTATTTTTTTACAACTTTATAAAAATTACTTGACTCACATCCATCGTTGCAAATTTGTAAGAAATAAATACCGGATCCCAAACTCGCAACATTAATAGTATTAGATCTGTAATTTGCATTGCTTTGTAGAATCAGCTTTCCTTTAACATCAAAAATATAGACTTCTAAAATTTTGTTACTATTTTGAATAATATTTATTTGATTGTCAATTGGATTTGGAAAAACGGATAACCCGTCAATATTAAGGTTAATAATACCTAATGATTCAACAATCTCAACAGTATAATCTTCAGTTTCCCCATAGGTTGTTTCCTCACATGCATCATCCGGGACAGGCGCATTCCAATTAGCTTTTGCTCTCAAGGTATGTATTCCAACTGGTGAATCAGCAGGTAAATTAAATGGAATAGTCTCTGTGTAACTTCCAGGTCCTTCACCTGGAGCAATAATATAATTATTTACCACCAATTCGTCTGTTGAATAAGTGAAGTCATCATTAAAATCAATCCATACACTAATATGCTGATCTCCATAACCAGTAGTTACAGTTAATTCATAAGAAGTATCTAATCCAAGAACAGTTGATAAATCAGTGAAATCAGAAAAACCACTCTCTTCACAACCGCTTTCGTTGAAAATATCACCTAGTTGAAATAATTGAAAGCCGTCATTGAAAGAGCAATTTATATTTGGTGCACAATTAGAGTTAATTATTTCAACGGATGCAGCATCATTTAAGGGGTCTGAGTCATTTGGTAAACTTGTATAGCACTCAAAAGTATAAACTCCAGGAACAGATAAATCAGCTGTTTGTGAAAAAGTAAATTCAATACTAGAATTTGGCTCTATTGGACCGGGGACATCTTCAGTAACTATTACGCCAGTTTCTAAAATCAAATAAGTTACTTCAAAATTGGATTGGGCTTCCCCGCCAAAATTAGTGATGCTAATACTGACAGACTCAGACTCAGATAGTAATACACCAGATTCTGGGCTTATCATCGCTGAAACACCTACATCAGCAGGGTAAAGACTCACTAAATCCGCAGTATACATGTCGTTGGAAGAATCCTCATCGTTATCTAGGCCCGTGCTTGCAGAGATAGAAATTACTTCTCCCTCCATATTTGAAAGATCTAATAATGTGTTAAAGGAATAAACAGCCGATTGACCTGAAGGAATCACTTCAGTGAATACTTCAGTGACAATTTCCCCATTATCTAATTGATAACTAACTTCAAAATTAGAAACCTCACTTTCACCATAATTATAAATTTCTATGGAAACCCCTTCATCAAATGTCAACAAACCAGAAATCGGACTTAAAATATCTATAACTCCTACATCATATTGAGCTCCACCAATAATATTTACAGTATAATCTTCTGTCTCCCCATACACGGTATCCGCGCATGCATCATCAGGGACTGGAGCTGCCCAATTTGCTTTTATTCTCATTAAATGTGTACCCGTAACGGATGATTCAGGAATAGTCAATGGGAAAGTTTCAGTATAAGATCCAAGTGCTTGACCTGGTGCAATGACATAATCAGAAACTATAATTTCATCAAGGGTAAAATTAAAATCATCATTAAAATCAATCCAAATTCTCATGTGTTGATCTCCATAGCCTGTTGTAACAGTAACATCGTATGTTTCACCAATTACAAGATCTGTTGAAAGATCTGTAAAATTACTATATCCTCCCTCACAGCCGGACGGGTTAACAATATCAGCTATCTGAAAAAACTGAAAGCCATCATCATAGCCACTACAATTAGCAACGGGTGAACAATTAATATTTGATACAATACCAATAGATGAATCATTCATCGAATTGGAATCCCCTTCTAGATCAGTGTAAGCCACAACTGAGTAAGATCCAAATCCAGATAGATCTACAGTTTGAGTAAATGTATACTCAATATATGAGTTTCCAACAAGTGGTCCAGCGACAATTTCCGTAATCAGCTCTCCATCTATAACAAAGTTAACTTCAAAATTTGTTTGGGTTTCACCTCCGTAGTTAGTAATTACAAGAATTATTGGTTCTGAACTTGATAACAATTCACCAGAAACCGGTGATATAATTTCAGAAACACCAATATCATTAGGTTGTAAGAAAGTGACATCAGCATAAAATGCGTCATTTTCCACGTCACCATCATTTTCTAAATTGGTAGATGCAACAATAGCATAAGTATTACCGATAACTGGCATACTTGCTGTTTGGGTAAAAGTATATTGATAAACATCTCCGGGCTGAATAGCTACATTACTGACAAATTCAGTGATAATTTCTCCAGTATTAACTTGAAAACTTACCTCAAAGGAGGTTACAGGATTCTCACCGAAATTTTCGATTGAGACCGTAACCGTTTCATTGTCAGAAAGAGTTCCCGATGTGGGGCTATCAATACTTACCACTCCTATGTCATAGGGATAAGTAACTAAAGATGGGTAAGGATCAATTTGATCTGGATTAGATCCATTAGGGTCCAGCCAATCTCTAAGTCTTGTACTGGAAGACCCACCGCCTTCCCATGAAACACCAAGTCTTCCATAGTAATCTAATAATCCATTATCTACAGTTCCAGAACATGCTGCACCACCACCATACAATTGTCCAATGATTCTTCCCTCATTATCAAATAAAGGGGATCCAGAGGAGCCGGGCTCCGTAACACCAATTTCCCATCCACCACCTGCAGTGGTAATTTCCCAGGTCTGTGCACCTGCATTATTAGCCAGAATAGGTTGGTCATTATCTCTACACACCTTCATAATATCACCAGCAGGGTGATGAATACCAACGGTAAATTCTGGGGTAATTTCAGACTTATCCCATCCTGCAAAAACTCTATCCCAATCCTCGGGAATTGGTTGATTAATTTCTACCAGTGCAAAATCAGAGCCTGCATCTCTAGCCCTTAACGTAGCGCCACTTAATGTCATATTTGTTGGACCATTTGTGCTATTAGCAGTGGTTGCACAAACAGGATCTGGACTAATCCATCCAAATCTAAAAGCCCAGTTAGCAGGATTAGAATAACAATGATTGGCAGTTAAAAAATAGGGTGTGCCATCATTCGCTGTATTATTTATTAAGGCTCCTGAGCAAAAACCAGATCCTCCTGAAAGCAATATTCCAGCTGATCTCTTGTTGTGTTCTTTTAATTCTTCCCAGTCATCACCAATAGAACAGTCAACATCTAAATTACAATCCCCAGAACTGTTTAATGCTTTCGCTTGCTTGTAAGACTCAGCATTTCTGTATCCATGGGTTGCTTTGGCAATATGTAATCTCCCTTGACCAAATGCAGAGAGCGGTTCATAGTATTCAATCCATACTTTATCTCCTTGAACTAGCCAGGTGCCAAGAATTCCTGACTCTTGATTTTGTGTACTATCGTATGCTCCAAGCACATCTGTTTTCAGATCATTATACAAATAAATGTACGCGCCCTCGGGCATGTAAAACTCGTCAAAAATAAAGTTTAAAGAAAGGGCCCCTTTTGAGCTAATTAAAATTCTCCAGATGCGATCTCCATTTTCAAGCTTTGTCCAAGTACCATTGTCAAAACCATAATCAACACTGTGCATATAACCAAATCTCCAAGGACCATTAAAAGCAATATCATTAATTTCATCTTCCTGTTGAACTCTTTCTAAATCAAAAGAAGGAAGACTATAATTGATAACATCTTGATTGTTAATATCTAAATCCCAACTAATCGGATTTCCCCTATCAACAATCTGTGAAAATAAATTTAGTGAACAAAAACTGATTAAGAATAGTGAAAATAATTTCTTCATATTATTTCACAACGATCTTTTTAATTTTTCCAAATATAGAATTTCCAACTTTCACCAAATATACACCGGCAGACATGTAAGACATGTCTAGACCATATTCGTATGATGCTGTCTCTTTATTAAACCTGTGAAAAACAATTCTCTTTCCTGTAACATCAAAAACTGTGAGGTCTGCTGTACCATAAAAATCTGAAGTCAATATTATGTTAAACATTTTATTGTCATTGGTAAATACAGAAAGTTCAGAGCTATTAGTCAAATCATCCATTCCCAAGGAACTAATAATATTGACCGTGTAATCTTCCGTTTCTCCATACTCAGTACCTTCGCACGCATCATCTGGTACAAGTGCTCCATAATTTGATTTTACACGCATCATGTGCTGGCCTAAAGAAGCATCCGAAGGAATTTCAACAGGCAGGGTTCCAGTATAGTCGCCCGGTCCTTGACCTTGTGCCAACACAGGATTATCTACAATTAATTCGTCTAATGAAAATACAAAGTCATCATTATAATCAATCCAAACTCTAAATACCTGTGTTCCGTATCCAGACGAAAAAGTCATATCATAGGTTTCCCCTTGCAATAGGTCGGTTGTTAAATCAGTATAATCTCCATATCCTAACTCAGAACATCCTGAATCCAAATTACTTATATCCGCAAATTCAAATGATGTCATACCATCACCATAGGAGCAATCTGCCTCAGGTGTACAAAGCCCAACATTTGTAACCGAAACTGTCAGTGAGTCGTTAGAGCTATTTGCATCACCTGGGTAGGAAGTATAAACTGTAAGAGTGTAATCACCAGGAATGGCCATATCCACACAACCATCTAAGGTAAATTCTATTGAATCACCTGCAGCAATGCTTGACAGAACTGATGTTGTAGTCAAAGAACCAAACACAAGTGTTACCTCTACATTTGATAAATTATTTCCTCCATAATTTGTTACTTCTACAATAACCTCTTGACAATTTGATAATGTACCGTCCGTTGGGGAAATCACTGATGAAATACCTACGTCAAAGGCAGCCAAATGAGTAACCTCTACAGCGTAGGAATTATTACTATTGTCCTCATCATTACTTAAGAGTGTTCCCGCTTCAATGGTGTACGTTTGCCCTTCAACCGCTAAATCAACAGCATTTGAAAAGGTATAATTTACGGTTTGTTGAGGTACAATAGTACCCACGTAAGTTTCAACCACTTGCGAACCACCTTCAACTTGGTAGTACACATTAAAGTTGGAAACTGGAATTTGCCCATAATTATAGATTGATGCAGTCACATTTACAGGACCTGTAAAAGCACTAGATGTTGGAGCAACAATATCAACAACGCCAATATCATAATCATTATCTGAAATTATCTGAAAAACACCAACTGGGTTTGATATATTATTTCCTTGTTTGTTTTCTGTAATAAACCAAAAGCTTTTTTGATTTGACGGATCTAGTGCAAGTTTTGCATAATCACCATATCTATTTGTTTGTGAAATATTAGATCCACCAGCATCAAGCAATGTTTCTTCAATAGTCATAACTCCTAAGGGATCATTTTCAAACCTTCCAGTGTAATAAGAGCTTACATAAGTATTAGTAGTACCACCCATTCCTGAGTAACCCATTGCAATGTTTCCATTCATATCAATCCCCATACTGCCTAACCATGCATGTTTACCATTCGGCGATGTGTAAGTTCCTTCTTGATAAATGTACCATGGGTCATTGTCACTGTCCTGGCGCATTTCATACCATCTGATTCCCGCAATTTCATTAGCAGACCCGTCCGTATCTACAACAAAATTAAACACTGCAGAATTATAATCAGGAAACTTTCTAAATTGTGCTTGATTCATTATAGTACCTTGGATAGCATCAATATCAATTGGAGAACCAGGTTGATCAAGATTTGAAAAACTACCTTCATCAAATACACTTATAAATGGGGTTGTTTCTAATGCTTGTGGATTTGAAATTGATGAATTGTTTGGATTGTCCCAATCAACATCAATATACCATATTTTCAAATGATCATAACTTACCCCAGGCCATGCATCGTCCGCATAATACACTATACTTGCAGGGCCACTTGATAAATCATCGTTAATTGCGTTTAACGCTTGTGGCGAGTAAAAGCCCCCTATGGCTAAGCCTGGCAAATCAAAACCTTGAATATCAGCTGAAGAAGCTCCTTGAATCATGGCCTCTTTGTCAACTGCATATACCTTAGATCCACCAAATTTATTCGCTGTAAAATAGTATCCATCTCCCCAAACAGATAATTTTTGATAGTCTGTGTTCTGGTCATATTCATATACATTCCATCCCCCCAATGGGTTAGGACCTCCACTGACAGCAACATGAACTCCATCATAAGCTAAAACTGTCATTACAAACCTATTCGCATCGTGATCGTAGGAAACAGTTGGATCACAACAAAGATTATTTCCATCAAAAATAGCAGAGTAATCTAGCCAGTTTGTAGCCGGATTCCCTAATTTATTGTAAATTCTAAAACCTGCATTACTAATAATCACATAATGATTAGGACCAACAGCACCTGCAGGATCTGTAGGACCTCCACCTCCATTAAAAGATCCAGAGTTAAAAGTAAAATCAATTGACTTTACTTGCAGTTTTTGAGACATTGGCTTATCACTATTAGACAGAATATCATCACCCGTAGACCCTTTACCAGGGATAATTTTTTGTCTAGAAGACCTGCTATCATAAAGGCCCTTATTCTCTTTAAATTCTGCAATTTTCAAAGAAGATAATCTGGATTCAAGGGGTTGTACCTTATACATATTAACCGACGTTCCAATTAAGGTAGGTGAATTATTAGAATCACGTTGAGAAAATGCAGTTACAGAAATTAAAACTGCTAATAAGCTTGAGAAGAATTTATTTTTCATTATATATTTTATTGTTAATTACCCTTTGCAAAGGGGATGCCAAATTTAATCTATTTAAAGCATATACTAAAATTATTTTTTCATAAAAAATTTGCAAAATTCGTGAGTTTTAAAAGTTCATCCCTAACTGAATTTAAATCAACTCTATATTGTTCCATACTGTCTCTCAAACGAAAAGTAACAGAATTATCCTTCAAGGTATCATGATCTATTGTAATACAAACTGGGGTTCCTATAGCATCTTGCCTCCGATATCTTCTACCAATAGCATCTTTTTCATCCTTTGTAACATTTAAAAATGGTCTTAAATTTTCATAAAGTTCATTGGACTTTTCTTCTAAACCATCTTTTTTAACAAGTGGAAGAACAGCTGCCTGGAAAGGGGCTAGAAATGCAGGAATTTTTAAAACAAGTCTTTTTGTATCATTTTCCAAATTTTCTTCATGCAAAGATGCCGTTAATACGGAAAGAAACATTCTATCCAATCCAATGGAGGTCTCCACTACATAGGGGACATAAGTTTCCTTTGATTCAGGATCAAAATACCTAAGTTTTTTTCCTGAGAATTTTTCATGTTGGGACAAATCAAAGTCTGTTCTAGAATGAATTCCTTCCAGCTCTTTGAAACCAAATGGGAACTTAAATTCAATATCGCAGGCTGCGTCTGCATAGTGTGCTAATTTATCGTGATCATGAAACCTGTAATCTTTCTCGTTAAATCCCATTAATTTATGCCATTGCATTCTTTTTTCCTTCCATTTCTCATACCACTCCTTTTGGGTTCCAGGCTTTACAAAAAATTGCATTTCCATTTGTTCAAATTCTCTCATTCTAAAAATAAACTGTCTTGCAATAATCTCATTTCTAAACGCTTTTCCAATTTGGGCAATACCAAACGGAATTTTTTTTCTGGAACTTTTTTGAACATTTAAGAAATTAACAAAAATACCTTGAGCAGTTTCTGGTCTTAAATAAATTTCGGAGGATGACTCTGAATTTGCACCAATGCTAGTAGAAAACATTAAATTAAATTGTTTTATATCTGTCCAGTTTTTAGATCCTGAAATTGGATCTTTGATGTCTAATTCAATAATTAAATTTTTAAAAGAAACTAAATCATCATCATCCAGACATTTTTTCATTGCGGATAATGCATAATCAATTTTTTGTTGATTCTCAACAATCCTGGGATTTGTTTCTCTGTAGAGTTTTTCATCAAATGAATCCCCAAATTTTGATTTTGCTTTGTCAACTTGCTTGTTAATTTTTGATTCAATTTTTGCAACATAATCTTCTACGAGTACATCTGCTCTATATCTGTGTTTCGAGTCTTTATTGTCAATTAATGGGTCATTGAATGCATCCACATGGCCGGATGCTTTCCAAGTTTTTGGATGCATTAGGATTGAAGAGTCCAGTCCAACAATATCATGATTCATACGAACCATGGAATCCCACCAAAATCTTTTAATATTATTTTTCAATTCAACTCCGTTTGGCCCATAGTCGTACACTGCACTCAACCCATCGTAAATTTCACTGCTTTGGAAAATGAATCCATATTCTTTTGCATGAGAAATAACCTGTTTGAATTTATTTGAACTTTCACTCATATAACAAAAATAGCAAACGGAATTCACTAAAAGTGTTCTTTTTTTAAAATAATGCTTTTCTTTGTGATACTAAATGATGATTAGAAACCTGGTTAAAATATCGATTTCGATTTTATTTATTTGTTCCTGTGCAAACCGTGGAAACCCCAGTGGTGGTGAAATTGATGTAGATCCTCCAAAAATTGTAAAATCATCGCCTGAAAACTTTTCTACAAATTTTAATTCAGAATCTATTGAAATAGTATTTGACGAATTTATAAAAATTAGAAATCTGGACAATGAACTAATTATTTCTCCACCAATTGATCCAACTCCTCAAATTTCACCTGTTGGATCTGCAAATAAAGTGCTATCTATTACCAAAATGGATTCGCTTTTAGAAAATACCACTTACAGTTTTAATTTTGGGGAAAGTATAGTGGATAACAACGAGGGAAATAAACTTAGTGATTTTAGATATGTTTTTTCAACTGGAAAATTTATTGATTCCTTAAATGTAAAGGGGACTATCTCTGATGCATTTAATCGGGAAATTAGTGAAAATATTAATGTTCTTCTTTTTGAAATTGATTCTACTTTTACAGACTCAACTATATATAATACCAAACCAAAATATGTTGCAAAAGTGGTTGATTCCACATCTTCGTATAAGCTTAAAAACTTAAAAACCGGTAATTACTTGGTGATAGCTTTGGAGGAGGAAAATAAAGATTATATTTTTCAGTCCGATTCAGATAAAATTGGTTTTCACGATAGTTATTTAGAGTTGCCAAAGGACTCCGTAATTAATTTAAAAGTTTTTAAAGAAAAGGTTGCAAATAAAATAACTAGACCAAGGCAAAACTCTTTAAATTCTTTTATTATAGGAAATGAAGGTGATGAAAATTTAAAAATAGAATTACTAGAAGCAAGACAAAATGAAATTGAGTCAAGGATTACTAAAGATATAAAAAGTGACTCACTCATATATTGGTTCAAAACAAAGAATGAAATTGATTCACTTAAGCTTGCAATATCTAATGAATTTGTTTCAGATACGTTTAATTTAAAAATTTTTAAAAAGAAAAAAGACTCATTAGTCATAAAACCTAGTCCAACGAATGTTATTAAATTTTATGAAGATTTTTCTTTAGAGATAAATACCCCAATTAGTTCAATCAATAAAAATAAAATACAAATAATTGATAAAGATTCTTCCGTAACAGACTACGTACTAAAGCTGGATAGTATTAACAATAAAATTGATTTTCTGTTTGAAAAGACACAAAATGAAAACTACATTTTAAATTTTTTACCGGGATCAATTGAGGATATTTTTGAAAATCAAAATGACAGCTTATCATTTAAATTAAAAACAAAAACATTTGATGATTATGGTAATTTATTTTTAAAAATAATTGGAAAAAACTCTGCGAAAATAATACAACTTGTTAACTCAGATAATAAGATTAAATATGAGAAAATTACAGATTTTGGAAATGAATTAAGTTTTGAAAATATCGAAGCTGGAAAATACTATGTAAGAATCATATTTGATAAAAATAATAATGGGAAATATGATACAGGGAATTTTTTAAATCGAATTATGCCAGAAAAAGTAACTTATTTTCCTGAGATAATTGATATTAGAGCTGGTTGGGATTTAGTACAAGAATTTATTCTTAATGAATAGTTTATTTAAAGGATGCTTTAACTAGTTCTCTATTCATCCTTGCAATATTATCAAGCGATATTCCTTTTGGACATTCCACCTCACAAGCACCCGTATTTGAGCAATTACCAAAGCCCTCTAAATCCATTTGATTTACCATATTAATGACTCTTCTTGAAGCTTCTGTTTGACCTTGTGGTAATAATGAGTACTGAGAAACTTTGGCCCCAACAAATAGCATGGCAGATGAATTTTTACAGCTTGCCACACAAGCTCCGCAACCAATACAAGTTGCAGCATCGAAAGCAGCATCAGCATCCTCTTTGTTTACAGGCGTTGCATTTGCATCTTGTGTATTTCCAGATGTATTAATTGAAATATATCCACCAGCATGTTGAATTCTATCAAATGCACTACGATCAACAACTAAATCTTTGATCACGGGAAATGCTTTTGCACGAAATGGTTCAATATATATAGTATCCCCGTCTTTAAATTTTCGCATGTGAAGTTGACAAGTGGTTATTCTTCTGTCTGGACCATGTGCACGACCATTAATAAATAAAGAACATGAGCCACAAATTCCCTCCCTACAATCATGATCGAAAGATACGGGTTCTTGATCTTCATTGATAAGTTTTGCATTCAACACATCCAACATTTCTAAAAAAGACATATCGGGTGATATCTCATCGATATCGTATGATTCAATTTTTCCCTTTGTTTCAGAATTTTTCTGTCTCCAAATTTTTAATGTAAGTCTCATTAATATTATTTATAGCTTCTTTCTTTTACTTCGATATTTTTATATTTCAATTCCTCTTTGTGTAAAATTGCATTTTTTGGCTCACCAACATATTCCCAAGCTGATACAAATTGAAATTCTTTTTTACGTGTGGCTTCACCCTCTTTAGTTTGATGTTCCTCCCTGAAATGGCCTCCACAAGATTCTTCTCTATCCAATGCATCTTTTGCAAATAACTCTCCTAATTCCAAAAAGTCAGCAACTCTTCCAGCTTTAGCAAGCTCTTCATTAAACTCATCTTGAGATCCAGGAACTTTAACATTTTTCCAAAAATCTTTTCTCAATGCTGAAATTTCTTTTATTGCTGATTCAAGGTCTTTTTTATTTCTAGCCATTCCACACTTATTCCACATTATCTTTCCTAGTTTTTTGTGAAAATAATCTACCCTTTTGGAACCTTTATTATTTATAAAAAGATTAATTTTTTCTTTAGCTTCTTTCTCCGCTTTTATGAACTCCTCCGTGTCATTGGGAATTGGTCCCGTGGAAATTTCTTTAGATAAGTAATCCCCAATTGTGTAGGGCAATACAAAGTAACCATCTGCCAGACCTTGCATAAGTGCAGATGCGCCTAATCTATTTGCTCCATGGTCAGAAAAATTTGCCTCTCCAATGGCATACAAACCAGGAACAGTGGTCATTAAATTATAGTCTACCCAAATACCACCCATAGTATAGTGTACGGCAGGATAGATCATCATGGGAGTTTCATATGGGTTCTGATCCACAATTTTTTCATACATCTGAAATAGGTTGCCGTATTTTTTCTTTATTATTTCTTTACCCAGTTTTTGTACCAACTCCACATTGTTTTCGTCCTGTCCATTCACTAAAGCCTGTTCTTTTCCATATCTAATAATTGATGAAGCAAAATCCAAATAAACAGCTTCCCCTGTTTTATTAACTCCAAATCCTGCATCGCATCTTTCCTTAGCCGCTCTAGAGGCTACATCTCTTGGAACAAGGTTCCCAAATGCGGGATATCTTCTCTCTAAAAAGTAATCTCTATCATTCTCAGCAATTTCCGTGGGTTTTAATTTTCCAGACCTGACATTTTTAGCGTCTTCTGATTTTTTTGGAACCCAAATTCTACCATCATTTCTCAAAGACTCTGACATTAGCGTTAACTTGGATTGGTGATCTCCCGAAACAGGAATACAAGTAGGATGAATCTGTGTAAAGCAAGGATTAGCAAAGAAGGCTCCTCTTTTATGTGCTTTCCATGCAGCTGTTACATTACTACCCATTGCATTAGTAGATAAATAAAATACATTTCCATACCCACCACTTGCCAGTACGACAGCATGAGCAGAATGTCTTTCAATTTCTCCATTCACTAAGTTTCTAGTAATGATTCCTCTTGCTTTACCATCTACTTTAACAATGTCTAACATCTCATGACGGTTATACATTTTAATTTTTCCCCTAGCGATTTGTCTATTCATTGCCGAATAAGCTCCAAGTAATAATTGTTGCCCTGTTTGTCCCTTGGCATAAAAAGTTCTAGAAACCAATACACCTCCAAAAGATCGATTATCCAGTAAACCACCATAATCTCTAGCAAAGGGAACTCCTTGTGCCACGCACTGATCAATAATATTTGCAGAAACTTCAGCAAGTCTGTAAACATTTTCTTCTCTTGATCGGTAGTCTCCACCTTTTACTGTATCATAAAACAGTCGATAAACAGAATCTCCATCACCTTGGTAATTTTTTGCTGCATTGATCCCGCCCTGCGCAGCGATGGAGTGCGCTCGTCTTGGCGAGTCTTGAAAACAAAAAGCTTTAACATTGTACCCAAGTTCAGCCAAAGTAGCGGCGGCTGATCCTCCAGCAAGCCCTGTACCTACAACGATAATATCAATATTTCTTTTATTTGCAGGACTTACAAGATCAATAGTATTTTTATGATTGGTCCACTTTTTTTCTATGTCACCAAAAGGAATCTTAGAATTTAAATATGGTGAAAATGAATCATTTTTTACAGAGCTGTAAAGCTCATCAATATCAAAACTTTTTACCTTTTCTTTTAAAATTTTATTTTTTTTCTTGGCATTTGGATCAGTAGATTTTACAGGGGCGCGATCGTTACTTTTATGCCAGTCCGTATTCCAATCTTTAAGCATGCATTTAACACCGGTACTTTTTTTAATAATTTTGGTTTTGTCCGTATTGCTACACTTATGATAATAGCGGATACATATCATTAACTCATCAGAGTCTTTGTACTGTGACTTAGGTTTTCTGTAATTTAAAGAAAAGGTTAACTTCTTTTTTGACATTTCTAAATTTTATACAAAAATAAAGAATATTTAAAAGCAAACATAATAATTGATATAAAATTGTAACACGTTTTGTAACACGTTATTTTTCAATCATTTAATCAGTTATAAGTGGGACAGTAAATGGAAAACAGCAATGAAACAAAAACCGGCAGGAATACCAATAGCATAAAAATTACTAAGATTTTTAACAGTTGAAACATAAGTTTTATTAGTCCCCATGGATTTAAGTGATGAAGAAAAACCATGCAGTAAATGTAAGGAAAGCAACACGAAAGAAACACAATAGAATAGAACCCTTACTGGACTTTCGAATTTTTCTACTAATTCATCATAATACCTATTTGGATCTTCAGGAAGAAATTCAACATATTTATGATTCATTTCAGGGAACCAAAAGTCAATAAAATGAAGAATTAAAAAAGAAAGAATTACGAGACCGCTCCAAATCATATTTCTACTCATCCACGTAGAATTTGCTCCACCTCTTACCTTGTGATACTCGTATTTAGTTGCTTTTCTGTTTTGAAATTCAAGATAAAATCCCATTACAAAATGAAATATCACACCAGCGATTAATATTGGCTGTAGAATGAACTGAACAAGCGGGTTGGTCCCCATGAAATGGGAAAGAAAATTAAAAATATCCGCACTAAAAACAGACGTTATATTTATTAGAAAATGTTGCAAGAGAAATACCATTAAAAAAATTGCAGAAAGAGCCATTGCAAATTTTTTTCCGATAGATGTGGTAATAAAATTTTTCATTATACAAATTTAAGAACGATAAGATTCTTAGGCAAACAATTAATACTTAAAATAGTTATGTTAAATTTGTTAAGCAATAAAATTTAATGGTAGATGAAATATCACAAAATTGACTCAAGTTTATTTATTCTGAATAGGAAGAAGTTTATTGAAATGATGAAGCCAAATAGTGTGGCTTTCTTCAACTCCAATGATATCTATCCCATTAGTGCAGATTCTACACTTCCATTTGAGCAGCATCGTGACATTTTTTATCTTTCAGGTGTTGATCAAGAGGAAAGTGTACTAATGCTTTGCCCAAATGCAAGCGATCCTAAGCATCGTGAGGTGCTTTTTTTAAAAGAGACCAATGAACATATTGCAATTTGGGAAGGGGAAAAGTTAACTAAGCAACAAGCTTTTGAAACCAGTGGAATTAAATCAGTATTCTGGATCAATGAAATGGAAAAAGTTATTGATAAAGTGGTAATGCATTGTGAAAACATATACTATAATCATAATGAACATTACAGAGCAAATGTAGAAGTTGAAACCCGAGAAGAAAGATTTAATAAATGGTTGGAAAATAAATTTCCTAAAATTAAAAAAGATAGAAGTAATCCTGTATTGCAACAACTTAGGTCCGTCAAGGAAAACATTGAACTAGAACTCATTCAAACAGCTTGTAACATTACGAACAAAGGATTTAGAAGAGTTTTAAATTTTGTAAAAGATGGTGTGTGGGAATATGAAATTGAGGCAGAATTTATTCATGAATTTTTAAAAAATAGATCCAAAAAATTCGCATATTCACCAATTATTGCATCAGGTAATAATGCCAATATTCTCCATTATACACAAAATAACAAACAATGTAAAAATGGCGAATTAATTCTGATGGATGTTGGCGCTGAATACGCAAATTATTCTAGTGATATGACTAGAACCATTCCAGTTTCAGGACGCTACAACAAAAGACAAAAAGACATTTATAATGCTGTGCTGCGAGTTAAAAAAGGAGCAACAAAAATGCTAATTCCTGGTGCTGATTGGAAAGAATATCACGTTGAAGTTGGTAAGCTGATGACCTCTGAATTACTTGGTCTGGGTTTACTGGACAAAGCTGATATTCAAAATGAAACAGAAGATAAACCAGCATACAAAAAATATTTTATGCACGGCACTTCCCACCATTTAGGTTTAGATACTCACGATTATGGACTATTAGAAAACCCTATGCAAGAAAATATGGTATTTACCGTTGAGCCAGGCATCTACTTGCCGGATGAAGGTTTTGGTATAAGACTAGAAGATGACATAGTGATTCAAGCCAAGGGCGAACCTTTAAACTTAATGAATAATATTCCTATTGAAATTGAAGAAATTGAAGAATTAATGAATAATTAATTTCTTTTTTAAATCATTTTTTCCAGACTTTAGTTGAATGATATAAATTCCTGGCTGCAAGCCAGCAGTTGAAATGGTCTGGGTATTTGTATTATTATCGAGCGTTTGGTTGATTATATTTTTACCAAGAATATCATACAAACTTACTTTCGTTTCATTGGATTGAGAAGCTAATCCTTCCACAGTGATATAATCTGCATCCAATTGTTTAAATACATTTAATAAATTGGTTGAATATTCGTTATTACTCATGGTACCTTCCGTCATGTGAATAAAGAATCTTCCTACTCCACTCAGATCTACATCTGAAGTATGTGTATAATCTTGCTGATATAGATTGGTGAAAGTGCCCAATACATTGTCTTCTAAATATACATTTGTATTGGGAATTGTAGCAGTAAATAAACTTACTATAAACTCCTGACCGGCAGGCTGATTAATCACAAGAGGAATAACTGCATTTTCCATAGCATCAAGACCCATAGTATTAATAGCCATTCCATGCCCTTCATCTTCTTCTATCATCCGAGACATGATACTTGCATTTTGGCTGTAACTTCCTGCATCCCAACCCATGTCTAATCCATTGGAAAGACCTTCAATGAAGAAAATATTTGTTTTCCCTACATAATTGTCCCCATTGGACAGCCTTAGTTCTACTTCATTGAATTGAAAAATATCCCCTTCAAAAAAGTCATCCCCTGTTGAAGTGGTCTGCATGGCTTCTTTGAATGTAATATTGGCAGAGCTAGAGCTTCTTGCTGCTACAAAAAATCCTTGTCCAGGAGCTATTTTACCTGTG
>CABZIT010000007.1 GCA_902525795.1 uncultured Bacteroidota bacterium | reverse complement strand
TCTTATATCATCAACATTTACTGGAATTAAAATTTATGGAATGATGAATATTGGTAACAACCCAACTTTTGATGACAAAATCCCATCTATAGAAGTCCATTTTTTTGATTTTGATAAAAAAATTTATGATGAAAATATAAGTATACAAATAATAACAAGAATTAGAAACGAAATTAAGTTTTCTGGTTCAGATGAATTAAGTAATCAGCTTATTGAAGACAAAAAAAAATGTATTGAATTCATCTCAAGAAATAAAAAAAGCACTTAAATTTAAACTAAAATTAACCAATGCTTAAAACATCATTTCTTATATCTAATAAAGATGAAGCAATAAAATTATTATCTAAAAGGGGTTTTGACGCAAATAATATGGTTAATGAAATTATTGTATTAGAAAAGAAAAGAAAATCTATTCAGGTTCAATATGAGGGGATTCTTGCTGAGATTAATTTACTTTCTAAAACCATTGGAGAATTGTTTCAATCTGGAAAGGCTTCCGAAGTTAAACCTTTGAAAGACAAGAGTAGTGATTTAAAAAAATCATCAAAAGATCTAGCTGCTGGCCTAGAGGATTGTCAAAAGAAAATTAATAGCTATTTACTGCAAATTCCCAATATCCCTCACAAAGATGTTCCAGCAGGTAATGATGAAAAGGACAATAAAATTATACAT
Organism: uncultured Bacteroidota bacterium; assembly: GCA_902525795.1. GTDB lineage: Bacteria > Bacteroidota > Bacteroidia > Flavobacteriales > Flavobacteriaceae > MED-G13. The sequence goes on along the minus strand of CABZIT010000007.1, from coordinate 47,371 downwards.
GAATCAAAAATAAGTTTAGATAAAAATCTTACAAAACCTCATTGGGATCTTGCAAAAAAATATGATATTATTGATTTTGAGTTGGGAACTAAAATTACAGGCTCTGGATTCCCGGTTTACAAAGGAATGGGAGCAAAATTGCAACGCGCTCTAATCTCTTTTTTTCTTGACTGTAACATTGATGCAGGTTATGAGGAAGTTCAGATTCCACACCTAGTAAATGAGAGTTCTGCATATGGAACGGGGCAATTGCCTGATAAAGAAGGTCAAATGTATGTAGTTTCTAGCGAAAATTTATATTTGATCCCTACTGCTGAGGTTCCAATTACTAATATTTTTAGAGATGTAATCATAGGTGAATCTAATCTTCCCATTATGAGAACTGGTTATTCTCCTTGTTTTAGACGTGAAGCTGGGAGTTATGGATCTGATGTAAGAGGATTAAATAGATTACACCAATTTGATAAAGTTGAAATTGTCAAAATAGAGCATCCTAAAGAATCATATAAATCACTTCAAAAGATGAAAGATCATATTCAGGGAATTATAAAAAAATTAGATCTTCCGTACAGAATTGTTACTTTATGTGGTGGTGACTTAGGTTTTACTTCCGCTCTGACTTATGACTTTGAAATATTTTCTCCGGCCCAAGAAAAATGGCTTGAAGTTTCGTCTGTATCCAATTTTGAAACCTTTCAATCTAATAGACTAAAAATTAGATATAGAGACAATCAAGGTAATATTGATTTAGTGCATACTTTAAATGGTAGTGCTTTAGCATTACCAAGAGTCCTGGCTGCTATTTTGGAAAATAATCAATCTGATGATGGAATAAAAGTTCCCAAAGTATTGCAGAAATATACTGGATTTTCCATTATAAAATAATTTAGGTTTGAATTTTATAAAACCAAAAAAATCTTTAGGTCAGCACTTTTTAATTGACAGGAATATTGCAAAAAAAATTATAGAATCATTAAAACCTAAAACAAAAAATGTTTTAGAAATTGGGCCTGGAACCGGTATTTTAACGAGCTTTTTACTCAAAAAAAAATATAATTTAATTCTTGTAGAAATTGATCATGAATCTGTTGCTTTCCTTACCAATGGATTACTTGTTGATGAAAAAATCATTATTAAAAAAGATTTTTTAAAATTAGATTTATCCGCTATGTTTTCTGGAAATAATTTTTCAATAATCGGAAATTTTCCATATAATATTTCTTCTCAGATTATATTTAAAATTATTGAGAATAAGCAGTTTGTTTCCGATATGTGTGGAATGTTTCAATTGGAAGTTGCCAAAAGAATTTGTGAAAAGCCAGGATCTAAAGTATATGGAATATTATCTGTTTTAACACAAGTATTTTTTGAAACCAACTTTTTGTTCACAGTTTCTAAAAATCTTTTTTATCCAGTTCCCAAAGTAGAATCTGCAGTAATTTCACTAAAAAGAAAAGAAAATTTTCATCTTGAGTGTAATGAATTATTATTTTTTAGAGTTGTGAAGCTTACCTTTCAGCAAAGGAGAAAAAAAATTAGAAATGGTTTAAAAACACTTAATTTGTCAAATAATTTAAGAGAAGATGCTATCTTTGATAAAAGGCCTGAGCAATTATCTGTCAATGATTTTATAAGGTTAACTTGCTCAATTGAAAATGACAATTAAATCTTCTTTAATGAATCAGGATCAAAAATATAAAAAATTCAAAATTTCTGAAGAGCTTATTGAAAATATAATAAAGTTGATTGATCAATCAAATGATTCTAAGATCGTAAATAACTTTAAAAATTTTCATCATGCTGATATTGCTGAAGTTTTAGAAGAATTGAACCCTGATCAAGCAACTTATATAATTAAACTTCTTGACTCCGAAAAAACATCTGATGTATTGATGGAGTTAGATGAGGATTATAGAGAGAAAATTCTTAAAAATCTTTCAATAAAAGAAATTGCAGAGGAGGTTGAAGAACTGGATACTGATGATGCAACTGATATTATTCTAGAGCTTTCTGAAGAAAAACAAAAAAAGGTAATATCAAAAATTGTTGATGCTGAACATAAAGCTGATATTAAGGAGTTATTAAAATATGAAGAAAACTCAGCTGGTGGATTAATGGCCAAGGAATTAATTAAAGTTAATGAAAATTGGTCAGTCAATAGATGTATCAAGGAAATTAGGTCACAAGCTTCTGAGGTTACACGGGTACACTCTGTCTATGTTGTAAACAATAAAAATGTCTTACTTGGAAGACTTTCTCTTAAAGATTTGTTAGTAGCAGAGGCTGGTTCAAAAATTAAAACAATATTTATTTCTAATGTTGATTTTGTCTTTGACACTGATTCTGCAGAACATGTTGCAAGTGTCATGCAAAAGTATGATTTAGGAGCAATTCCTGTTGTGGATGCTAAGAAAAAATTATTAGGAAGAATTACAATTGATGATATTGTAGATTTAATCAAGGAGGAAGCAGAAAAAGACTATCAGCTTGCTGCTGGTATTGTACAGGATGTTGATGTAGATGACAGTATATTTGAGTTAACCAGAGCTAGACTGCCTTGGTTAATTTTAGGTTTGATTGGTGGTATTGGTGCAGCTTTTATTATGGGAGGATTTGATGAAATTCTAATGCAGCATAAAATTCTTTTTTATTTTACACCACTTATTGCAGCGATGGCAGGAAATGTTGGCGTTCAATCCAGTGCTATTATAGTACAGGGTCTTGCAAACAGTGAAATTAAAGGAAGTATAAATAATAGATTATTTAAAGAGACTTTATTATCCGTTTTAAATGGAGTTATTCTTGCTGTTCTTCTTTTTGTTTTCATTTATTTGTGGAAAGACCAATTTTCGGTAGCCCTAGCTTTATCATTATCCCTTGTAGTTGTGATTATTGTTGCTGGAATTATCGGTACATTTATCCCATTATTTTTGAACAGTAGAGGTATTGACCCCGCAATAGCAACAGGTCCTTTTATTACAACTAGTAATGATATTTTTGGAATATTGATTTACTTTTTAGTAGCCAAACTAATTTTACAAATTTAAATTGAAGAATATATTGGTATTGTGTACAGGAAACTCATGCCGAAGTCAAATGGCACATGGGTATTTAAAAAATATGCTTATTGCAGATGCCAAAGTTTACAGCGCAGGAGTAAAAAAACATAGTTTAAATGTTGATGCGGTAAAAGTCATGGGACTAGATGGAGTTGATATTTCTGATCATACTTCAAATTTAGTCGAGGACTATTTAAATTTTCATTTCAATTATATTATCACTGTTTGTGATCATGCTAATGAATCTTGCCCAATATTTTCAAATAAAGATGCAGTGAAACTTCACAAAAACTTTATTGATCCCTCTAAAATAGAATTTGAAAATGATGAAAAAAAAATAGAGACATTCATGTCTGTAAGGAATCAAATTAAAACTTATTGTTTGGATTTTGCTAACAAATTTTTTCCTGAAAGATGAAATATTTTCCAATCCTCTTTTAATTTAGCTCCCTTTTTTTTATAAAAATCAATTGCATTTGTATTCCAATCCAATACTTCCCAGGAAACTCTTTTTACTTTCATTTCATTAGCATAATTTATGACTCTTTCAAATAATAAATTACCAATACCTTTATTTCTAAAGTTTTTGGTTACAATCAAATCTTCTATGTGAATTGTTTTACCCTTCCACGTAGAAAACCTGTAATATATTAATGCAATTCCAACGATTGAATTCTCTTTTTCAGCAACAAAACATTTAAAAAGCGGATTTTTTTTAAATCCATTTTTGATGTAATATGTAACATCAATATCAATTGCATCTGGCTCTTTTTCAAAGATTGCTAGTTCTTGAACTAAATCAAAAACCTTACCCATATCATTTTCATTAGCGTCTCTTATTAAAATTTTCATAAGATTCATTTGTAAATATCTAAAATAGATTAATTATTATTATTTACAGAAAAATATAATTTCTAATATATTTGCAAAAATTTATTTATTGAAAAATAAATTTTTTTTAGATCAGTATAATGAGTCATCAGTTTTTGATAGTCTCCGGAAATCTATTGGTCAAAATCAAAATATTACCCTTAAAGGATTAGTAGGTTCCTCTCTAGCATTTTATTTTTCAAAACTAATTAAAGGCTTTAGTTTTCAAAACTTCATCATTTTTAAAACTAAAGAAGAATCCTTATATTTTTTGAACGATATTGAATCCTTATTACAAAAAGACAAGATTTTTTTCTTTCCGGAATCAAAAAAAGATTTTTATTCAAATATTAAATCTAATAGTTATGATTTGTTGCAAAGAACAGAGTTGTTAGATTTTTTAATTTCAAAAAAAGAACAAAGTTATATTGTAGTTACATACACAAAGGCAATTTGTGAAAGTCTGATTGATAAAAATGAATTTAAAAAAAGGTCTATTGAGCTTAAAATTAATCAAAGCATTTCATTTGAAGGTTTGAATGAAGAATTATTTGATCTTGATTTTAGAAGAGAAGATTTTGTTATGGAGCCAGGTGAATTTGCTGTAAGAGGTGGAATTATTGATATTTTTCCATTTTCAAGTCAAGCACCTTACAGAATTGAATTTTTTGGTGATGAAATTTCTAGAATAAGATCTTTTGATATTGAATCACAAAGATCAGATAAAAGTTATGAATCAATAAAAATTGTTTCTAATATATTGATAAATTTAGACAAAGAGAATATCTCTAATATTTTTCAAATGATAGAAAAAAATTGTTTGATATTTCTTGAAGATATTGAAATAATTTCTGATGAATTATCTGCTTTCCTTGATTCTCAAAAGTTATATTTTTCAAAGACCCAAAAAAAAGTAAATTATGTTAAGCCTGAAATACAATTTATTAATGCTAATCTTTTTTCACAAGCAATAAATAACTTCAAAGTAATTGAATTTGACACCAAAAAATCTGATCCAGATTTTAGATTTAATATTTTACCTCAACCTTCTTTTAACAGAAATTTTGATTTATTTACCCAAGAGATTAAAAAAAGAATTAAGGATGGTTTTGGGGTTAATTTATGTTGTACAAATATACAGCAACAAAAAAGGCTCAAGCAGATTTTAACTGATTTAAATTCAGATTTTATTATTGATCCATTGATTCTTCCTGTGTCAAAGGGGTTTGTTGATAATGATGAAAAAATTATTTTTTATACGGATCATCAAATTTTTGAACGGTATCACAAGTTTAAATTAAGAAGGAGATATAAAAATCACCTATCCATTGCTCTTAAACAAATCAATAATCTCAAAAAAGGAGATTATGTAACTCATATTGATCATGGAATTGGAAAATATATCGGATTAGAAAAAATTGATGTAGATGGGAACATGCAAGAATCAATAAAATTGATATATGGTGATAGAGACATATTGTATTTAAGCATTCACTCTCTTCATAAGATTTCTAAGTATTCAGGAAAAGATGGAAAAACCCCAAAAATATATAAGCTGGGTAGTAAAGCATGGGCGTTATTAAAACAAAAAACAAAAAAGAATGTAAAGAAAATTGCTTATGACCTTATTAAGGTGTATGCTGAAAGAAAACAAAAAAAAGGTTTTAAGTATGATGATGACAGTTATTTGCAAAATGAATTGGAAGCATCTTTTATATATGAAGATACAGAAGATCAAAACAGGGTTACACTGGATATAAAAAAAGATATGCAAAGTGATCAACCTATGGACAGACTAATATGTGGTGACGTTGGGTTTGGAAAAACTGAATTAGCTGTAAGAGCAGCCTTTAAAGCAGTTGATAATAATAAGCAAGTTGCTGTCCTAGTACCAACTACCATCCTTGCTTTTCAACATTTTAAAACTTTTTCATCTAGATTAAAAGAATTCCCTGTTTCTGTTAATTATCTAAATAGATTTAAAACAAATAAAGAAAAAGCGGAAATAATTAATAATATTAATTGCGGAAAAATTGACATTATAATTGGAACTCATCAGCTTGTCAACAATAAAATATCCTTTAAAGATTTGGGCTTATTAATAATTGATGAGGAACAAAAGTTTGGAGTTAATGTTAAAGACAAACTTAAATCATTAAGAAAAAATATTGATGTTTTGACCCTTTCCGCAACTCCTATTCCAAGGACATTGCAATTTAGCCTCATGTCTGCAAGAGATTTATCATTGATAACAACTCCTCCTCCAAATAGATATCCAATAAAAACTAGTGTTATCAGATTTGATAAAGAGATACTTACAAAAGCTATTCGATATGAAATCGAAAGGGGAGGACAAGTATTTTTTGTGAACAATAAAATTCAAAATATTGAGGAAATTGCATCACTTTTAAAAGGTCTAGTTCCTGAATCTAAAATAGCAGTTGCACATGGAAGGTTAACTGGAAAAAAACTTGAATCTTTAATGATAAGATTTATAAACAATGAATTTGATATTTTGGTAAGTACAACTATTATTGAAAGCGGTTTAGATGTTCCAAATGCTAATACTATTTTTATTAATAATGCAAATAATTTTGGACTAAGTGATTTACATCAAATGCGAGGCAGGGTAGGAAGAAGTAATAAAAAAGCGTTTTGCTATTTAATTACCCCTGAGTTTAATAAAATGTCTGATGAATCTAAAAAAAGAATAGCTGCCTTAGAGTATTATTCAGATTTGGGAAGTGGTTTTAATATAGCAATGAAGGATCTTGAAATTCGTGGAGCAGGCGATTTGCTTGGTGGTGAGCAAAGTGGATTTATAAATGAAATGGGATTTGAAACATATCAAAAAATATTAGATGAAGCAATTAATGAACTAAGAAATACTGAATTTAATGACATTGAATTTAATATAGATAATATAAAAAGTGCAGCAAAGGTTATTTTTGAAACAGACTTAAATTTAATGTTTCCAAATTATTATATAAATAGTAATTCAGAAAGACTAGATTTATACACAAGACTGAGTAAAATTTTGAATCAATCAGATCTAACAAATTTTGAAAATGAGCTAATCGATCGTTTTGGAAAAATACCTGTCGAATCAATTAATTTATTGAAAAGTATTAAGCTACGTTGGCTTGCCGATAGTATGAATATCGACAAAATTATTATGAAAAAAGGATATATGATATGCCATATTAAAAATATCATGTCATCACATGATAGTAATAATGTCCAAATGTTTCTTAAATACTCTAGAATTAATAAAAATATTTCTTTCAAAGAGAAAAAAGTAGAGAACGTAAGCAAGCTAATTTTGAGGATTCCAAATATAAAAAATATAGAAAGTGCATTGGAAGTTTTAAAAAGTATTAAATCTAATTAGAGAACCTGATTTCACTTTTATTTTTACTTACAGTAATCTCAACATTTCTTCCAAAAATCAAAGGTAAATTTTTATGACCATGTCCAGCTGAAAATCCGTAAATAACAGGAAAATTATATTCTTCTACAATTTCATTAATAATTTCATACAAATTTTTTCCAAATTTTGTTTCGTTTTTTTTGATGTCTGTAAAATCTCCAATAATTAAGCCACTACATTTACTAAAATAGTCAGCACGCTTTAGTGAATGCAGCATTCTATCTATATGATAAAGATATTCGCCAACCTCTTCAATAAAAATAATCTTATTGGTTGTATCTATAGAGGATTTAGATTGTAATAAACTTTGTAATAAGGTTAGGTTTCCCCCAACTAATTTTCCGCTTGCAATTCCAGGAATATTATATTTATTACCTTCAATTATATAACTTAGTTCACCACCTCCAAAAATAATATCTTTCAATTTTTTTATTGAGTCATCTTCAACAGAAATATCTTCTAAACTTTTACACATGACTCCGTGTATGGACTCAACTCCTAGGTTGTGAATCTCATTATGAATGGCCGTGATATCTGAGTACCCTATGACCCATTTGGGATATTTTAATAAATTTTCATAATTAATATTGTCGATAATTCTCATAGCACCATACCCCCCTCTTGCACACCAAATTGCTTTTATTTTATTATCATCAATTGCATTTTGAAAATCCTTTTCTCTATTGATGTCTGCTGATGAAAAATGCCCGTAATTATCATAAATAGATGATCCAAGTACTACATTAAGTCCCCAGCTTTCCATAAGATTAATAGATTTGTCCATATACTTATCATAATCTTTTAAAACACCAGATGGAGCAATAATTGAAATTGTATCACCAGTTTTTAAATTTTCTGGTTTAATAAGTCTGTCCATTTTGTAAGATGTTTGTGAAAAGCCTAAAGAAAGGATGAAAAATGTAATTACAAAAAAAAAATTTACTTTCATTGACTAAATTTTAAATAATAACATCTAATTATCCTTATTTGTAAAATTGTTACTTTTACTAATATAAAAATTATTCTTGAGTAAAACCTTTACGATAACCGCAGCTCTTCCTTATACAAATGGACCCATTCATATTGGACATCTAGCGGGTGTTTACATTCCAGCTGATATATATGCTAGGCTTCTCAGAATTAAGGGTAATGATGTTGCGTTTATTTGTGGAAGTGATGAACATGGAGTTCCAATTACATTGAAGGCTAAAAGAGAAAACTCAACCCCTCAAACAATTGTTGATAGATATCACAAAATTATTAAGGATAGCTTTGATGAATTTGGGATTTCCTTTGACAATTATTCGAGAACATCAAATAAGATTCATCATAAAGTTGCATCAGACTTTTTTATGGAACTTAATGATAAAAATTATTTTGAGGAAAAACAAACAGATCAATACTATGACTCTAAAGAGAATCAATTTTTAGCAGATAGATTTATTGTTGGAACATGTCCTAAGTGTGGTCACTCTGAAGCATATGGTGATCAGTGTGAAAAATGTGGAGCAAGTTTAAATCCATCGGATCTTATTAATCCTAGATCAGCTATTTCGGGGAATAAGCCAGACTTGAAAAAAACCAAACATTGGTATTTAAAACTTGATCAATTTCAAGATTTTTTAAGTGATTGGATTCTTACAAAAAATAAAGATTCTTGGAAGTCAAATGTTATTGGGCAGTGTAAGTCATGGCTTGATGAAGGTCTCAAGCCAAGGGCTGTAACTAGAGATTTAGATTGGGGTGTACCTGTACCAATTTCGAATGCTCAAGGTAAAGTTTTATATGTTTGGTTTGATGCTCCTATAGGCTACATATCATCCACAATTGAGTGGGCAGAAAAAAATAAAATAAATTGGGAAAAATTTTGGAAAGATTCCAAAACAGAATTGGTTCATTTCATTGGAAAGGATAATATAGTTTTTCACTGTATAATTTTCCCATCAATGCTCCAAGCGCATGGAGAATATATCCTGCCAAAAAATGTTCCAGCAAATGAATTTTTAAATTTAGAGGGTTCAAAAATATCAACCTCAAAAAATTGGGCAGTATGGTTGCCAGATTACTTAAAAGATTTTCCTAATCAGCAAGATGTTTTAAGATACGTTTTAACCATTAATGCACCTGAAAATAAGGATAATGATTTTACGTGGAGTGACTTTCAGTTAAGAAATAATAGCGAATTAGTTGCTATATTGGGAAATTTTATAAATCGTGTAACCGTCCTTACTAAGAAATATTATGACTATAATATTCCTCAAGCAGAAAATATTCAAGATTCAGATTTTAATTTGTTAAATGACATAAAGCTAAATATCATTGAAATTGAAAAACTAATAATGAACTTTAAATTTAGAGAGGCATGTTTTGAATTTATGAAAATAGCTCGTAAAGGAAATAAGTATCTTGCGGATCAAGAACCATGGAAATTAATTAAATCTGACCCACTAAGAGTAAAGACTATTATGTTCGTTGCTTTACAAATTAGCGCTATAATTTCAATTGTTTCTGAGCCGTTTATGCCAAATACGTCTAAAAAAATTAAGAAAATTCTCAACCACGAAAATCATGAAATTTTGTGGAATTGGAATCTATTAATTGAGCAGAAATTTCTGGTCAAATCAGGGGTTAAAATTAATGAACCTGAACTATTATTTTCAAGAATTGAAGACGAGCAAATTGAAAATCAATTAGCTAAACTAAAATCTTAAAACTAAGTTTTACTCCCAAATAACTTTCCTACCACTGTTGTGCCACTTGCTAAAGTTTGCTTTGTATTTCTTGTCAACATTTCCTCTTTTGATTTTCATGGTTGGAGTAAGTATAGTGTTTTCCGGAGTCCAATTATCTTTACAAATAATTATTGTTGAAACTCGTTTGTGACTTACTGAATTTGAATTTATTTTTTCTAATTCTGATTCAAGAATTTTGGTCAATTCATTTTTATCTTCATTTTTTCCATTTTCAGAAAGGGTAGCAAGTAAAATTGGCTGAGGAATATTAAGTCCTACGATACAAATTTGTCCTAAATGAGATATCTCACTAAATAATACCTCAATCTTTGCGGGATCAATAAATTCCCCTTTACTTGTTTTAAAAGTATCTTTTACTCTTCCTGTTATAAACAGATAATCCTCTTCATCAATGTATCCTTTATCTCCTGTATGCAGCCATCCATTTTTAATAGTATTATTAGTTGTTTCTTTATCATTGTAGTAGCCAAGCATTACATAGGGTCCTCTCATTAAAATTTCATCAGATTTTTTATCAATCTTTATTTCAACATTAGGTTGTACTTTACCAACTGAACCAGGCTTATTAAAATTATTACCAGGGATTTGTGTAGTAATAGCACAATTTTCTGTCATTCCATACCCAACTGTTATATTGACTCCAATTTTTCTAAACCAATTTCTTTGAGAGACTTGGATGGCAGCAGCACCAGAAACTACCACTTTAGCCTTGCTTAATCCTAACTTCTTTTTTAAAATATGCCTTATCAATGAGGAAACAAATGGGATTGAGAGTAAAATATTAAGTTTTTTCTGATCAAATTTGGATAGAATTGCACCCTGAAATTTCGTGTAAATTCTAGGTACTCCAAAAAATACACTTGGTTGGATCTCCTGAAGATTTTTAACAAAAGTATCAATTGACTCGGTAAAAGAAATAGTTCCACCATTTTTAAATGCAGTGAATTCGATAGCAATTCTCTCAGCAATATGGTTCATTGGTAAGTAAGAAAAAAATCTATTATTCCCTTTAAAATCTACACCTAAGGGATTATATTCCTTGGTATACATGATGTCAGTACTTTGATTAGTCTCAAAAGTTAAAACAACCCCTTTGGGGTTGCCTGTTGTTCCAGAAGTGAAAATTATTGTCCATATATCACTCAGTTTTGGGTGAAAATCCTCTTCTTGAGGACTAAATCTATTGATAAATTCATCCCACTGATATCCTTCATCAACTTTGGAATTATTTTCATAATGTGGAAATGCTATTATTGGCATTTCTTTTTTAACTCCTTTTTTTATTTCATCCCAATTTTCCAGTTTCCCCACGAATAGTGCTTTGACATCTCCAAATTCAAGTAGATTTTCAATTTCATTTGATTTCAGATTTGGAAAAAAAGGAACTGAAATGTAGCCAGCCATAATTATAGCAAGATCCGCTATTATCCATTCTCTACAGTTTTTGGAAATCAAGCCAATGTGGCTACCTTTTTTTAAATTTAGACTCTTTAGACCATTAGCAAGTTTTCTGGCCATTATCCCAGTATCTCCCCATGTGTATTCTTCCCACTTGTCTCCAAAGGGTTGTCTTAAAAAAGGTTTATTTTTTAATTTTTTTTCCCAATCATAAAATCTAAAATGGTATATATCTGAAGACATAATTTAGTTTGTTTGTTTTTCTCAAATTACAAAAAAATTGAATCTTATTATTAAAAAATAAACAGATTATAATAAAGGTATTAGTTCTTTGCTTAGATCAAATACGTATGGCAAAATATAGTACACAATTATTGTTATGATTATTATAGAAAATAAATTCATCCATACGCCCTTTTTAAACATATCTTCTATCTTTAAGAGACCAGATCCAAAAACAATAGCATTGGGGGGAGTTGCCACGGGCAGCATAAATGCACATGAAGCAGCCAATGTTGCACTAACCAGTAAAAAGTATGGATGAACATTAATTGCCAATGCCATTGTTACCAACACTGGAAGCAACATAGCTGTAGTAGCCATATTTGATGTCAATTCTGTAAGTAAATTAATTGATGCTACAATTATTAATATTAATAAAAATAGAGAAACCCCATCCATAGTTGATAATAGATTGGCTATCCATAGTGCTAATCCGCTCTTACCAAATGCTGAGGCAATAGCCATTCCACCTCCAAATAATAACAATATTCCCCAAGGCAATTTAACAGTGTCCTCCCAATTCAGCAAAGGTTTATTTTTTTTATCTGGAATTATAAAAAGTACAATTGCAAAAGTGATAGCAATTATTGTATCATCTAGAAAGGGAATAATTTTTACAAGTTGCTTTCTAAATATCCAGCCTAAGGCGGTCATTCCAAAAATGATAGAAACTTTCAATTCTTCGTTTGAAAATTTACCTAATTTTTTAAGTTGGTTATTGATTTCTTGCTTTCCTGAGATCTGATTTTTGTCTTCAAATGAAAAAGCAATTTTTGTAAGATAAATCCAACAAATTATTAGCAAAAATAATGAAACTGGTAAACCAAATTTTGACCATTCAATCATACTTATTTCAATACCATAACTTTCTTTTACTACACCTGCAAAAATCATATTTGGAGGAGTCCCTATTAAAGTGGCCATACCGCCGATTGAGGCACTGTATGCAATTGCTATCATCAATGATTTTCCAAAGCTCATATTCTCATCAGAATTTTTATTTTCAGAAACTTTTGAAATAATTGCCATCCCAACAGGTAGAATCATAATCGTTGTAGCGGTATTGGAGATAAACATTGATAATATTGCTGTTGCTATCATAAAACCTAAAATTATTCTTGATTTTTTAGTTCCTGTAAATTTTATAATATTAAGAGCAACTCTTTTATGTAAATTCCATTTTTCAATTGCTAGCGCAATTATAAAACCACCCACAAAAAGAAAAACTAAATTGTGACCATAAGATGCTGTAGTTGATTTGATATCAAGGCCACCGGTTAAAGGAAATAATATAATGGGTAGAAGAGCTGTAACTGAAATTGGAACACATTCAGTTATCCACCAAATTGCAATCCAAATAGTGGAGGCCAAAATGCTTTTAGCTTCTGGGTTTAAATTTTCGGGGTTAAAAAATAACATCAACAGTGTAAACAGAACTGGACCAAGAAATAATCCTATTTTTTTCTTTGAAAATTTCATCAATTGTTAATTAAATATAAAGCATATTGCAGATTGGGCTGCCATGAATGATTTGTGTTTGGTACAATATCAAGATTCCAATTAAAATTATAGTTATTTTCCAAAGCAATATTATTTGAAACATTGTAAAAGTGTATTGCCCTTTCAAGTCTGGTAATTCCTTGAGCATCAGCATAATCGTTTCTTCTCAGCCCATATGCATTCGGGTTATTGTCAAGATCACCAACAATAAAATAAATCTCTTTGGAGAATAGATTTTCAACGTTGTTAAAATCAAGAATACAATTTCCAAAACCATAAGGAAAATTAATATTAGTGTCAATAACTGTATACCATCCAGGAGCAGCTACTATAGCTTTTGAAAATCTAGCCTCAGGTTTGAATAAAATAAATCTATGTACAAATTGACCACCAGCAGAAAAACCAATAATATTATAATTTTCGTTTGTAAGACTTAAGCTATTGATTAAAGAATCAAACAGCGGTTCAATTAATGAAAAGGTCCAATCATTTTCATCATTTAATGTTTGCTCACTTGGATTATCTCCGTCTTCGTAAACATTGCCCAAATTATATTGATCACCAAGTGGAAAATTAGTTGCATCAATTTTTGGAGCAATTATGATATAATTATACTGATTTGCAGCTGAAATCATACTATTTCTAACCCCTTCAGCATCTCTTCCTCCTCCATGCATTGCAAAGAAGATTTTAGACTCATTACTATAGTTGTTAGGAATATAATAATAAACTTCAATTTCAACATCTCTAAGGGGATATAAAAATACACCGCTTCCGTTTTGTATCTCAGAAATAATTTGCGGGGTTATATTTGAAGTAAAAGTTATCTCAGATTTTTTACAGGATATGAAAAAAATAAAAAAACATGCTGGAAAGAAAATCTGTAAAAATGTTTTTAGCATTATTTTTTTTTATATGTTAGTGTAAACATAAATAAAAATACACATTAAAAATGAGGTTTCAACTATTTTATATTCTAGCTACTTTTTTTATAATCTATGCCTGTGATACAGACGATATTTTACCCGCAATTACTCTTGATGTTAGTGATTTACAATTCGATGAAAATTATGCAGATCAAATTCAAATTAATGCTAGTGTAAATGTTCCCGCAGATGAAGATATTAATCTAACAGTTCTCACTAGTGGTACGGCTACTTTAGATGAGGACTATAGTATTAGTGCATCTTCAATTACTATTTCTGAGGGATCTTCATCAGGCTCAGTATCCATTGCTTTAATCGATGATTTTGAAAGTGAAGGCGATGAAACTATTGAAATTGATATTTCCTCCAATGGAAACTTTCTTTTTTTGAATCCTCAATTGACCATCACAATTATTGATGATGATTATGACACAGATGGAGATGGAATTGTGGACGTTAATGATAGTTGCCCGGAAACTGCGGGTCCAATTGAGGGATCTGGATGTCCTGACACAGATGGTGATGGTATTTATGATAATGAAGATCAATGCCCGGATGAGCCTGGAGATGCTGAAAATAATGGATGCCCTGTAGTTGATGCTGATGGCGATGGTGTTTTAGATGGTTTTGATGATTGTCCAAATGAGCCAGGACCAGCACAGTACAATGGATGTCCATCTCCACAAATATTAATCAATGAAGTGTTGTATGATCCTTGGAATTCAGGTTTAAATGGAGATGCTAATGGAGATGGTGAGTATGTACATAACGAGGACGAATTTATTGAATTTTATAATTACGGTAGTGCTTTAGATATTTCTGGTTGGTCAGTTCATGATCTGGATGTCGAGAGACATGTTTTCCCTGAGGGTACAGTAATTCCAGCAGGTGGCGTTTTAGTTTTGTTTGGTGGTGGAACTCCTACTGGAACTTTTGGTGGATCCATTGTGCAGGTTGCTTCTGAGGGAATGTTAAATATGAACAATAGCGGAGATTTTGTTACTGTTTATGATAGCAATAATATTTCTGTTTTAACTTTTGATATTGAGCCCTTATCCAATAATCCAAACGAATCCTACACAAGAAACCCTGATATTACTGGAGAGTTTGAACAACATGCTGGAATCCCTGAAGCAAATGGGGCATTATTTTCACCAGGAACAACGGTTGATGGCTCAAATTTTAATTGATATGAAATATTTAAAAGTTTTACCATTTTTATTTTTTCTTATCAATCTTAATGCGCAAGACGTAGAAATGCAATCTTACAAATTTGGGGAGGGATTAAGATTTGTTGGAGAATCTGGGTACAACGTTAGAATTACTGGTTACGCTCAACCAATGTCAGAACTGAAAAGTATTAATTCTGAAGAGTCCAACTCATCCAGGTACAGAATGAGAAGAGTTCGTTTAAGGATGGATGGCCAGTCAAGTAATGAAAGATTTAAGTACCGTTTTCAAGTTGATCTCAGTGGAGTTTCAGAAATTGGTGAATCAGATGAGGATCCTTTGCTAGACGCTTATGTTGATTATGCCTTGACTAATAGAATTTCAGTAAAATTTGGACAAAGATCTACCTATACTGATAACAGAGAACTTTTTATGAATTCCAATTCTTTACAACTGGTAGAAAGAAGTAGATTAACTTCTGCATTTTCTTCCATAAGAGAATTTGGATTATTTATTTCTGGAAGATTCAGGGCTGGAAGAGGTTCTTATGTAAGACCACACTTTGTATTGACAAATGGAGATGGTAAAAATGTTTACTCAAGAGATAGAGGAGGTTTAAAAATTGGTGGGAGAGTAGATTATTTACCCTTTGGTCTCTTTACAAATATGGGTCAATTTAGGCAAATTGATGTCATGCGTGAACAAGTCCCCAAACTTGTTATTGGTGTACATTACAGCAAAAATAATGGGATGAGTAGTAGAAGAGGAAGATATAGTGGTAGAATTATTTATTTAAATGCAAACGATCAAGAATCGCTCCCTGATTACACAAAATATGGAGTTGATTTTTTATTTAAGTACAAAGGTTTTTCTGCACTTGGTGAGTATATAAAATCCACTGCAGAAGTTCCAAGTGATATCACACAAAGAATTAGAAATAATGGATCAATTAGTGAGAGCTTTTTGGTAGATGAAGTTCAAGATGTTGACTCTTATGTAAAGGGAAGGATGATGCTTGGAAGTGCGTATAATATTCAAATGGGCTACTTATTCAAAAATGGTTTTTCTGTAGACTCAAGATATACACATCTGATTGCAGATGAGAATTCTTTTTTAAATAATGAGACATTTTATAACAGACCAAACTATTATACATT
The DNA here is from genome assembly GCA_902525795.1 of uncultured Bacteroidota bacterium. Taxonomy (GTDB): domain Bacteria; phylum Bacteroidota; class Bacteroidia; order Flavobacteriales; family Flavobacteriaceae; genus MED-G13. The sequence goes on along the minus strand of CABZIT010000007.1, from coordinate 30,826 downwards.
AGGCATCGGCAAGCTACTTGGAAGAAATTATGGTTTTAAAGTGCAAGCCTCCGTAACACATGTGAATGGAAGTCTGGGTATTAATCATGATCTGGATACAAATACTCCCGCGATTTTTGAAGATGAAATTATTTTTAGACTCATAACAACAATTTCCTTTTAAAAATGTTTCGATTAGTTTTTTTAATAATTTTTATTTTTTTTGGATATAACAAAACTCATCCACAATTAAATCAGCAATCCAAAAAAATAACTAAAACATTTTTCGAGGATTTTTCTGACTTAGAAAACAATACCCCAGCATTAAAAAAGAAAAAGGGCTTTACAAATCAAAAAGAATTAAATCTATTTATTGAGGAATTAAAAAAGAATTTTCCAAATTTAGTTGAGCTTGATTATGTAGGACAAACCCAAAAAGGAAAAAAAATACCTATTGTTTATCTAAGTAATCAAAACTTTAAAGATTCAAAGAAAGTAAGAATTTGGATGCAGGGTGGTTCTCATGGAAATGAGCCAGCAAGTACAGAAACATTATTGTTTTTAATACATGAGCTTCTTCACAATCTAGATAGTAGATACCTATTAGAAAAGATTCATTTTGCTTTTGTCCCGATGCTAAATATTGATGGGTATTTAAAAAATGATAGATACGCCAATAACGGACTGGATTTAAACAGAGATCATACCAAGTTGATGTCCCCTGAAATTATTGCATCCGTTCAGGCCTTTTCTAAATTTGATCCGCATATTGCACTTGATTTTCATGAGTATAGACCATTTAGAAAAGATTTTGCGCAACTAAGCACATTTGGAATTTCATCCATCTATGATTTTATGTTTTTACACTCTGGAAATTTAAATGTTTCGGAAAATATAAGATTAGTTAATGACACTCTTTTTGTTGCCAATGCAAAGAAATCTTTAGACGAGTTTGGTTTCAGATACAGACATTATATGAAGTCTGAAAAATATAAAGGGGAAATTAATTTTTCAACTGGATCAAATACTGCAAGATCAAGTTCTAATTACTATGCTTTGAATAATGCGTTTGCAACGCTTTTTGAAATTAGGGGAGTAGGAATAGGAAAAACATCTTTTAAAAGAAGAATTAAATCTGGATTGACGGTTGCATTGTCATACATTAAAACAGCTCATAAAAATTATGATTTTATTTTAAATCAAATAGAATTAGCAAATAATTTTTCATCTCAAATTGTTATTGATCATGTAAGAACTTCTTCCAAAGAATTTATTGATGCAATTGACATTGAAACGAATAGCAAAATAGCAATGGAGGTTGTTATGCATAGTTCTAAAGAGTCAAAGGCTTTAAAAAAAATTGATAGACCAAATGCTTATATCATAAAAAAAAATCAAACTGAAATTATTGAAAAGTTAGATATTAATGGGATCAAAACAATCAGAATTGAAAACGACACGACATTATCCGTTGGCAGTTACACTGTGACCGCCTTAAAAAATGATTTTAAGATTTATGAAAAAATGAAAATGCAAGATGTTGATGTTAGAATTGATTATTCTGATATCCAATTTTCGAAAGGGGATTTAATTTTGCCGATGAAACAAAAAAAATCAAATCTGATTGCTGAACTGATGGAGCCAGAGGCTCCTAATAGTTACGTTAGTTTTGGTTTGATTAAAACGGGAATTAATAAAATATTACCAATCTACAGAATAAGAGAACTATAATATATAAATATGAAAAAATTAACAACAATTTTAGTAATAATACTCACAGTTTTTACAGGTTTTTCACAGGATCTAACAAAAACAAATGACGCAGACTTTAATCTTGGAAATGGAATTTCATTTTCTTTCAATGATGGAGACTACAAGTTTAATATCAATGGTTTTATTAGGCCATCATATATGTCCTCGGAGGGTGAGTATTTCTTAGAGAATGGAGTTTTGAATGAAGTTTCTAAGCAATTTAGTGCAAAAAGTGCAAATTTATTTTTTGAAGGTTTTGCTGTAAAAGAAAAAGTAAGTTTTGTTATCCAAATGGATTATACCTCCTCTCAACCGCTGGTAGAATCATACATTGGATATCATCCATTACAAAACATGTCATTTTATTTTGGGCAAAAGCAAGTAAATCACAACAATTTTGAAATGACACAAAATGAAAACCATTTAAGATTCACTGAAAGAAGCTTGCTTTCAAGAACCTATACAAATTTTGGTGAAGAATTTGGAATATTCTTTAATTATAAATTTGGAAATGAGATTATCTATGAACCTTCTTTAGCTGTTACATCGGGAGATGGTAAAAATTCTTTTGGTGCAGATTCCAGAGATACTGATCTTGGAGGGGTAAAAATAGGATCCAGATTAAATATCTATCCGATGGGCCCATTCAGTGAAGGAAATAATGAATCCTCTGTAGATTTAGTCGGTGAAGAGGAATTAAAAATGCAAGTTGGATTTGCACTCAGTAAAAATTTTGGAGTAAGCAATTCAGTAGGAGATGGACATTATTATGACTCAGATGATGATGGCATTCCTGATTTTGATGGGGACTTTTTACTCTTTGACTCAAATGGTGAAATTGATTTACCGGATTATTCACAAGTATTTTTTGACTTGTTAATGAAGTATAAAGGATTTTCTGCCGTTATTGAATATGCAGATTCCTCTGCATCAGGAATTGATGAAATATATGTAGATCAAAATGCTGCAACTGTTTTAACTCCATCACAAATCAGCAGTTTTTTGGTTTTGGGAAGTAGTTTTAATATTGATCTTGGATACTTTATGAAAAAAGGATATTCATTTGACTTTAGATTTGGAGTGAATAAACCAGAATTTGAAAATGATTCTTCATTGTTGGTTGATAATAAGAATTTTGGATTGGGTATATCTAAATATCTTGTCCAAAATAATTTAAAACTACAATTTGGGGCCTACAAAACTGATTTTGATAATGGGGATAAAATCTCCTATGGCGAATTTCTAATTCAAATTGTATTTTAAATTATGAAAAATTTTATCACAATAGCCATATTTATATTCGCAGTTTCATTGCAGGCCCAAGAATTTAAAAACTTATTGGATCATTACTCTAAGTATTACAAACAAATGCAATCACAAGGAGATATTCAAGGGGTAATTAATGCGCTTACGCATCTCAATATTATTGACCCAAATGAGAAAAGAAAAGATACTTTAGCGGTTTTGTATATGAACGAAGGAAGATTTATTCAGGCATTAAATACCATTGGTGTAGAAAGTTTAGATTCAGATTCAGATATGGCTGTTGAAGTAAAAGCCATATCACTGCAGTCTTTGAATGAGATTGAAAGGGCTTTACCACATTATGAAGAATTATTCAAAAGAAAACCTAATCCATATATTGCTTATGAGTTGGCTGATATTAAAATTCAATTAAATGATTTTTTAGGTGCGTTGAAGCATATAACCTTTGGAATAGCTAATTCAAATGATGATATATACAGAAATTATTTTGATACACAAACTCAGTATCAAGTTCCCATGAAAGCTGCATTTATTTACTTAAAGGGGCTTTTAACATTTAAAGAAAATAAAGAAAAAAATATTGATAAAGCAATTACACTTATGGATGAAGCACTTGAACTAGCTCCAAATTTTAATCTAGCTAAAATCAGTATTGATGCATTAAATGCACAAAAAACAACAGAATAAAAAGTTATTTTTTTTTGATGTGTATCTTATCAATTTGAAAATTCAAATTTGAAAATGAAATATTAATTTTCTCAATTTGGTCATCAAGCTTTTTCTTTTCATGTAAAGAATTAAGCTTATCAATGAATACCCAAAAATCTGTTTCAACAACCGATAACCTAGAAGTAATTTCTGAAAGATTTAGATCATCAGGGATAGATATGGATACTTCTTTAAAAAATTTTTTAAGAAAGACATCATTATCGATAAACATGCTAAAATTTTCGTTGTTAATTTCTTTAACGTATTCTGAAAGTTGGTTATATTGTAGCCATTCTTGAACAGAGCTCTTGTTTTTTAATTGATATTTTTTTTGTTGATTTTGTTTTTGAAAAAAATCAACTTTATTTTCTTCTTGATTTACTTCGATTTTATTTTCCGAGCAACTTAAGACAAAAAAAACTATTGAGAGAAAAAGACTAATTTTTTTCAAAATTCTTTGGTTTTGCAATGAAGAAAACTATTAAAATCAAAATTAGAACGAACAGCTCCCACCAGTATAGGTATGTTGGCCACTTTCCAATTACTAATGGATTTTCAACAGCTGGTGGAATATTTACATACATATAGTTGGAGCCTAAAATTTCATTAATTTGAATTAAAATTATCATCAATACATTTAGCATTAAAAAGGTTTTTAACCAAGAGAATTTGGTAAGCTTCATTCCCAAATTATTTCTTAAATAAATAGGAAATGCGATAATCATGGCGTGTTTGAAAAAAAATTGAACATAAAAGAAATTGTATCCACCATAATCATCAACTAATGGTGTTAATATTGCCTGCACACCTCCAATGATACCACAGTAAAATAAAAACTCAAATAAAAATTGTCTATTTTTTTCCGGGATAAACATGATAAAACAGCATATTAACCCGCTGATTGTACATAAATGAAAAGGAAGTTCTTTGCTTAATTCCCACTTACCAATTGATATTAAAATTGCATGGTTTGCAATATAAAATCCTAGCATTATCAGTGCTAAAATTTTTGCATATAATGTTTTTTTACTTTTTTCTATTTTATTTCCAATAAACAAAACAGTAAAAATTAATACAACAACACAAATTATTGTAAATGTCCAACTATTTGAAAGAAAATCAAGAGTGTACTTCATTAGAAAATTTAAGCTAAATATAGTAAATTAATAATAGGGATTAAACAAAAAAGCTCTCAGTGAGAGCTTCTTAGTGGTACCTCCAGGAATCGAACCAGGGACACACGGATTTTCAGTCCGTTGCTCTACCAACTGAGCTAAGGTACCTTAAGGGCCTCAAATATAGATTCAATTTTATTATTCCCAAAATTATTTAATGAAAATGCTTTTGTAAATTTGAGATCAAATGTTTATTGGATGAATTTAGTTATTGATATTGGAAACACATACTTCAAATTAGCTGTTTTCAGTAAGGGAGATGTATTTGGATTTCAGCATGATAAAAATAAAAATTTTGAAAGTTCTATTGTAAAAACTTTAAAATCCTATTCAAAAATTAAAAAAACGATAGTATCCAATGTTTCTGAGATAAATCACGAATTATTATTAAAAAATTACAAAATTGATTTTCTTAATGTTTCTAATGAATTGAATCTACCTTTTGAAAACCTTTACGAAACTCCAAAAACTTTGGGATCAGACAGAATTGCACTGATATCTTCAGCTGTTTTTCATCATCCTAGTAGAAATAGCTTAATAATTGATGCAGGAACGTGTTTAACAATAGATTTAATTAATGAGAAAAATCAATACTGTGGAGGCATGATCTCTCCAGGCATTAATTTAAGGTATCAATCACTAAATAAAATGACTTCAAATCTACCATTAGTCGGTAAATCAGGAGAATACAGTTTTCCATCTAAAAGTACTGTTGGATGTATTCATTCTGGTGTTATTGGGGGAATTGTAAATGAAATAAACGGATTTATTGATGAAGTTAAAGGAAATAATAAAAAAATAAATATTATTTTAACAGGTGGAGACGCCAATTTTTTGTCTAAACCATTAAAAATCCCCATATTTGCTGATCCAATTTTTATACTAAAAGGATTAAACAATATACTTGCCCTAAATTCATAATCAATTGATAAGAAAATTTTTTACATTGTTAGTTGTAATTGCATTATCAATTAGTTCTTATTCCCAAAATAGTACTTCCTCTCCCTATTCATTTTATGGTATTGGATCTTTAGATTTTAGAGGTACAACTGAAAACAGATCTATGGGTAGACTTTCTGTGTACAATGATAGCATACATATGAACTTTAAAAACCCTGCATCATACACTGGAAAAAATCTTTTCATATTTAATGAAGAAGGCAGATTGGTTAAGTTCACTGTAGGATTGAACTACAGTGAGACTAAATTATCCTCAAATAACCAAAATTCATTGGCATCCAATACTAGTTTTGATTATTTAGGATTAAACCTGCCAATGGGTAAATTTGGGATGGCCCTTGGACTTATTCCCTTCTCTAGTGTTGGTTATAAACTAGAATCCTCTAACGATATAAATTTAATGAAGTTTAAATATGAGGGATTTGGTGGTGTAAATAAAGCATTTTTAGGTTTTGCATATCAAATTTCTAATAATATTTCAATCGGCTTTGATGCTAAATATAATTTTGGTAATATTCAAAATAGTGCTGTAGAGTTTTTATATGACGATGATAATGAGCCACTAGATTATCAATCAAAAGAGTCAAATAGATCAGATTTGAGTGGTATTAATTTTAATTTTGGTCTGATATATAGTGGAACTATATTTAATGAATACACTCTCAATGCTTCTTTTGCGTATTCTCCCTCATATGATTTGAGTTCCATCAATAATAGGACATTTGCATCAGTAGTAATTAATTCAATTTCAGGTTTGGATTTCCCTATCAATCAGATTGAAGTTGACTTAGAATCATTAAATCTCTACAAAACAGACTTGGTTATGCCTAATAGATTAAATTTTGGGCTTGGAATTGGAAAAGAGAAAAAATGGTTTATTGGTTCAGAAATTACTACGATCAATAGTAGTGTTTTTTCAAGTGATTTAATAAATATTGAAAATAGTAGGTTTGAAGATTCCTATTTGTTGTCTTTAGGCGGGTTTTATATACCTGATTATGCTTCTTTTAATAGATTTTTTGACAGAATAGTTTACAGGACTGGGGTTTATTTCGAAAAAACAGGATTGAATATTAATGATCAATCTATAAATGAAATTGGCATATCTTTTGGACTCGGTATTCCTGCTGGTGGTCTTTTTTCAAATATCAATACTTCTTTTGAGTTTGGTAGGAAAGGGACAAAAAAAGCTAATTTGATTGAAGAAACTTTTACAAATATTCACATTAGTTTATCGTTAAATGATAGATGGTTCATAAAAAGAAAATATAACTAAAGATGAAAAAATTATTAATAATACTTTTATTTTTTACATATTCAGTTTCCTTTTCGCAGGCAACTGAAGAAGACATTAATGCTTTATCTATTTTTAGTGAATACGTTAAGGCAAAAAATTATGATTCTGCTTTTGAGCCATGGATGGAATTAAGACAAAGAAACCCAAAGTTTAACAGTGCAATTTATGTTTATGGTGAAAAAATATTGACTCACAAAATTGCCAGTTCCTCAGGTGGAGAAAAGTTAGCTTATTTAAATGATATGTTACAATTATGGAAAGAAAAAAGAGAAAACTTTCCTGAAAAGACTCCACTTGGAGCAATTCTTGCAAAATCTGCACAGTTTGAGTATGATAATATGGAATTATTAAAACTTTCTGATTCTTATGTTTATGAAAATTTTGAAAATGCCTATAATTCTGACCTCGAGTCTTTCAATAATCCCAAAAACTTATATACCTACTTCAAGTTAACCGTCAGGTTATATGATAAAGGATCAAAAAGTACAGAAGAGTTATTCACAAAATATGATGAAATCTCTGAAAAAATAGAGCTTGAAATTAAAAACTACACCATGAAGGTAAATAAGTACATTGATCAGTCTGGTGAAGAATTGACTTTGACTAAAAAAGAGGAGCGAAGAAAAAAGTCCTATAATAGTTTTTTGAAAGCGTATTCACAGATAAAAAAAGGAATGGAAAAAGATTTAGGAGACAGAGGTAATTGTGATAATTTAATCCCCCTTTATTCTAAAAATTTCGATTTGAAATTGAATGATGGTAAGTGGCTCAATAGGGCAATGAATCGGCTTTACAGTAAGGAGTGTGATGATTCGGATTTATTTATAAAAATAGTTCAGCAAAAAAATGACTTGGAACCAAGTGCAGCAACTGCATACTATTTAGGAACAATCAAGGATAAACAAGGAAGAAGTAATGAAGCTATTGGGTATTATAATCAGGCTATCGATTTGGAGTCTGACTCTTATGAAAAATCTAAAATATTATTTAGGATTGCAACTAATTTTAGAAAAAATGGGATGTTTACTAAAGCTAGAGTTTATTATATGCAATCTTTAAGCTTTAATCCATCCAATGGTAAACCATTTCTTGCAATTGCTCAAATGTATGCAAGTAGTGCAAAAAATTGTGGTGATAGTAATTTTAATCAAAGGGCAGTTTACTGGCTAGCTGCTAAAGAGGCATCAAAAGCATCAAAAGTTGATGCAAATCTGCGAAAAGCAGCAAATAAAGCAGTAAATAACTACAATGCGAAAGCTCCTCAAAAATCAGAAATTTTCTCATCCGGTAGGGATGGTGAATTGATTGGAATTGGCTGTTGGATCAACAGATCTGTTTCAGTACCTAATCTTTAAATTTTGAAATTTTACTTACTTTATTTTGGTATTATATTTATTTCATGTTCAAATACATCAACATTTAATAATACAAATCCCTCTGTTGAGACCCCAATTTCAGTAGCTATAAATATTAACACGACTCATACAGACTCGGGGGTTGTTAGCACTAAATTGAGGAGTAATAAAATGCTCAATTTTAGTAATAATAAATTCCCATACTTTGAATTTCCTGAAAAAATTCAAATTGTGCTATATGATAAAAATATGGGTGAAACTAAAATATTTTCTGATTATGCAATTTCTTATTCTGACACTAATTTGATTGACTTAAGAGGAAATGTTGTGGTATCAACCCCTTTACAGGATACATTGTTTTCTGATCAACTTTATTACAGCTCAGAAATGCAGTGGTTATTTACTGATTTTAATTTTAGGTATGTTTCGGAAAATAAGGATATAAATGGAAAAGGATTTAATTCTGATAAAGAATTTAAAAATGTTACATTTTCGGATGTGTCTGGTTATCTTTCCATTGAAGAATAGTTATTTATATTTTTTTATAATTAAATATAAAATGCTACTTTTGGCCACTAAATTTATTACAAATTTATGGCAATATTAAACCAAATTAGACAACGCTCATTCTTTCTTATAGTTGTGATAGCTATGGCACTATTTTCATTTGTTCTCGCAGATGTTTTTAGAAATACTGGTACATCTGATATGAATACATCAACAGTAGGTTCTGTTAACGGAATTGAAATAGAAAGAGATGATTTTATGAGAAAAGTTGATAATGTTGAAAAGCAAAACCGTGGATCAAGATCTGCCATACAGTCGATGAGTAATATTTGGGATCAAGAAACTAAAAAATTAGTATTAAAAACTGAATTTGATGAAATTGGGCTAAGGGTAGAAAAAAATATGATGAGATCACTGCTCAAAAATAATCTTTCTGCTTTTGATGAATTTAAAGACAGTGATGGAAACTTTGACGAATCTAAATTAAATCAGTTCATATTAAACTTGAAAGAAATTTCACCTGAAACTACAGAATTACAAAACTCGTTAGTCAATTATGAATCTTGGAATATTTTTGAATCTAATATTGCTGCATTTGGTTTAGAGCAAAGCTACAATAAACTTGTTGAAGCTGGAATCAATACAACTATTTTTGAAGGATTAACTGACCATCATTTCAATAATGATCTTGTAGATTTTGAATATGTAAAGATTCCCTTCTCAAAAATTTCCGACTCAATAATTCAGGTTAAAAAATCTGATGTTAATCAGTATATTAATAACAATCAAAACAAATATAAAACAACCAAAAGTAGAGCTATCTCTTTTGTTAAGTTTGAAGAGAATGCATCTTCTGCTGATAAACTTGCCACAGAAATTAATTTACAAAATCTTATTGAAGACAGAGAAGAGTATGATTTTAATAATAAAAAAAATATCAAAGTACCTGGTTTTAGATCCACAAAAAATAATGAAGAATTTGTTAACATTAATTCAGCAATAAAATATTTTGATTCTTATGTTTTTAAAAAAATGGGACCAAATGAAATTCCTGATGAAATATTTAATTTATCTGTAAACGAATTACATGGTCCGTATTCTGAAGACGGTTTTATGAAAGTTACAAAATTAATCGAAGCTAGGCGCATGCCAGATTCTGTTAAGGTACGTCATATTTTAATCCCTTATTTTGGGTCTCTTAGGAGTGGTCCTGAGGTTTCAATAACAAGAGATCAAGCCAAGGCTAAATCAGATAGTATCTTGAGAATATTAAAAAGAAATAGAAATAAATTTGATTCTTTGCTTGATCTTTCCTCTGATAAAGTAAGTAATCAAAATGGTGGTGAAATTGAATTTGCATATTTTGATAGTTTTGCTGAAGAATTCAGAAATTTCTCTTTTGAAAATAATGTTGGATCTATTGATATAGTTGAAACCGAATTTGGTTTTCATATCATTGAAATTTTAACACAAAACAAAAAGCAAAGAGCAATTAAAGTTGCAAATCTAGCACTTAAAATTGAACCCTCTGAAATTACCAGAGACAGTATCTACAATATTGCATCCAGATTTGAAATTGACGCAAATGAAGATAATTTTGATGATTTGGCAAATCAAAGGCAATTTGATATTAAAAAAGCAAATAATCTTAAGGAGCTAGATGAAAATATCCCTATTCTCGGAAAACAAAGATCTATCGTAAAATGGGCATACGATGAGACAACTAATATTGGAGATGTTAAAAGATTTAATCTACAAGATGGAGGTTATGCAATTGCAATTTTAAAATCAATCAATGATGATGAATTAATGGATTATGAAAAAGCAAAAATTACAGCAATACCCGAAGTTAAGAAACAGAAAAAAGCTGAGCGGATCATTAAAATGGTCAATGTAACCGATCTAGATGATATTTCTGATTTATTTGACCTTGGTATTGAAACCTCATTGGCTGTAAGTCTTTCAAGCCCCGTTATTTCAGGTGTAGGAAATGAACCCAATGTGATTGGTTTTGCTATGGGTTTAGACAAAGATCAAACTTCTGAACCTATTATTGGAAAATCTGGAGTTTTTTATATTAAACTTACAGATAAAAGAATTGCTTCTGAAATTGATAATTATCAAGTACAGATAAATAAAATTAATAGCTCTAATAGAAATGCATCAAGAATTAATACTTATGATGCACTGAAAGAAAAAGCTGAAATCGAAGATTTTAGATCATTATTTTATTAAACATAAAGTAGATCTGATATCTTTCTTATTGTGTTGAAGCCCTTTTCTTCAAAGTAATCTACACTTTTTTCATCTCCAGTAGCAAGCACAAAGTCCCCACCCCAAGATCCAAGACTTTTAATTACACCATTATTGTAGTCAGGAAATTTTTCATTTTGAATTGTTGGCATTTGTAATATATTGGCTATTATTTTTTCATGCCTTTCAATTAAAGATTCAAATGTAGTAATATCCTTTACATTTTCGATTTCATGAACAATCTCATTTATTTGATTTATTCCTTCACTGAGGGACTGATCTGTTTCAAGAAAATTCTGTACGGATTTTTGGGTATCTTGTTTTTTATTCAAAAAAATAAGAAATAAATTATTTAAAAAATTAGGGTTAAAAGTTGTATCTGAAACTGAAAGATAATTATCCTTTTTTTGAAAAATTATAGGATTACTTTTGTCACAACAAGCAATATCATATCCACTACCGTTAAAAACAGAAAATAATAATTTATATGGATTTACTTTTGCCCACTTAGATAAATTATTAATTAAAGTTGATGATGACCCTAACCCCCAATTTATATTAAAGTTAATCTTCCATATAAATTCATTACCTATACTTTTTTCTGGCTTATTAAATTTATGTATATAATCAAATAAGCGAACAATTAAATCAGACATTTTATTTTTTTCCCCATGATAAATTAGAGTTCCTTTGTCTAGAAAAAACTTTTCCTCATACCAAATTTGATTGTCTTTATTAAAACTTTTCCAATTAACAAAATCAGAATTCGTTGATATTACATTTAACTCTTGATCCAATTTTGCAGGTATCGCTAGTGCCATTGCCCCTTTCATAACTAAATACTCAGAAGTAATTAATAATTTTCCGTTACTCTTAAATTTCATTTTCTAATATTTTTCAAAAAAAGTTCAACAGATGCATTATTTATTTTATGATTTTTAAAATGTTCAATTGCTAATTCTTTTTCATTTTCATTAGCATTTAATTTGTTAAGTAGATTAATCAGGTGCATTTTCATATGACCCTTTTGAATTCCTGAGGTTACTAATGATCTTAATGCACCAAAATTCTGAGCTAGTCCAACGGATGCCATAATCATCATTAAATCATCAGAGTTTGGGTTACCAAGTAGTTCTAATGCAAATTTAACAAGTGGGTGTAAATCGGTTACCCCGCCAATTGTTCCTATTGAAAGTGGAATTTCAATCGAGTATAAAAATTTATTTCCTATAATTTTAGCTTTTGTTAAACTTTGGTATTTTCCAGATCTTGAAACATATGCATGTACTCCTGCTTCTATTGCTCTAAAGTCATTGCCAGTTGCAATAGCCACTGCATCAATTCCGTTCATTACTCCTTTATTGTGGGTTACCCCTCTTGAAATATCGCAGTTTGCTATTGCTACAGCATCAACTATTTTTTTTGTGAAGTTTTTAGTTTCCGGATGTAGAGAATTTAATTTTTCAACAGAACATGTAGCATTTGCTCGAACAATACAATCTGGCACATAATTAGAAAGAATGCTCATCACAATTTGAATATCATTTTTATTAATATTTTCAAATTCAGAGGTTGATTCGATAAAAACTTTAGCGAATTCTTCAAGACATGAATTTATAAAGTTAGCACCCATAGCATCGATAGTATCAAAAGTTGCAAAAATTTGATAGTAATTTTTTAAATCTTTTGTTTTGTCTATTAGCTTTATTTCTTTGATTCCACCACCTCTTTTTTGCATGTTTTTAGTAATCGGTGAGGTCTTTTGAAAAAGTTTAGGTTTTACAAAACTGAAATATTTTTCAAGTTCAATGCTTTTACCTTTGAAAAAAAAATGTATTTGTCCGTTTTTTTCTTTTTTAATTATCTGTGCAGAAAAACCACCATTTTCTTTCCAAAACTTTGCTGAGTTACAAGCAGCAGCAACAACTGAACTTTCTTCGATAGCCATTGGAACTGCATATATTTTATTATTAATCAAAAAATTTGGTGCAATTGAAAATGGTAAATAATAATTTGAAACTACATTTTCAGAGAAATCATCATGTAGTTTTTGCAACTTTGAATTATCATTCCAATATTGTTTGAGAACATGTTCAGCCTCTTTATTTCCTTTGAAAAAGTTTTCACAAATCCAATTAATCTTTTTGTCTTTACTAAGCTTTGAAAATCCGCGAATATTTTTCAAAATATAAAAATTTATTCCTATTCAAAGATAACATACAATGACTGAATAAGCATCAGATAAATTAATAAAGATTAATTTAATATTATTAGTTAAAATATAATATTTTAGTAGTTCTAAAATTTATATTATGGCTTCCAATCCTTTTGCAATCGAAAACCAAAAAACTGTCTTAGGTCACCCAATTGGTTTGTTTATATTATTTCTTACCGAGATGTGGGAAAGATTTTCATATTACGGTATGAGAGCCATTCTAGTACTTTATTTAATTGCTGAAGATGTTGGAAAAAATGCAGGATTAGGTTTTGAAGAAAAAGATGCATATGTTCTTTATGGTTGGTATACTATGTTTGTTTATATCGCATCCATTCCAGGAGGTATAATTGCAGATAAAATTATTGGTCAAAAAAAGGCTGTTTTTATTGGTGGAATGTTACTAGTTGCAGGTCATTCCGTTCTTGCAATTGAAGCTTTATGGGCTTTTTACGCTGGTTTAAGTCTAATAGTTATGGGTGTTGGTATGTTAAAACCGAATATCTCGACAATGGTTGGTGGGCTTTACCCCATTGAGGAACAAAACAAAAGAGATATGGGGTTCTATATTTTTTATATGGGTATAAATCTTGGAGCAGCATCTGCGGCATTAATTGTAGGATATGTTGGTCAAAATATTGGATGGCACTATGGATTTGGTTTAGCAGGAATAGGAATGGCAATTGGACAATTAACTTACTGGTATGGCCAAAGATTTTTAGAAAATGTTGGTAATTTAGTAATTGATGAGAGGGATGAGTCTAAAAAACTTAAATCAAATGTAATATCTTCAATTTTTAAGTCACTAAACTCTACATTAGGATTTTTTGTTACTTTCTTTCTTGGACTTTATATTTTCTTTGATGCATGGGATTATGGGTTACTTATAATGTGTTTGTCATTTGCTGTTGGTATTGCTATTGTTGTCTACAATGATGGAAATAGGGTTGAAAAAGACAGAATACTAGTAACCTATCTGTCTTTTCTAATAATTATAGTCTTTTGGGGATCATTTGAACAGGCTGGAGGTTTACTGAATGTGTATGCGGCGCAAAAAACCGATTTAGCCATAGGTAATTTTTTAGTTCCCGCTAGTTGGTTTCAGTCGGTAAACGCTATTTTTATTCTGATATTTGCTACTGTAGTTGGTTCATTTTGGGTTTGGTGGAAAAATCGCGGTAAAGAATCCTCATCATTATTCAAAATGGCAATTGGTGTTATAATAATGGGTTGGGGATTTTTCTTCATGTCAGCTGCATCTGTTGAGTATGAATCTGAGGGACTTTCAGGAATGCATTGGCTTATTTTAGCTTACTTATTTCACACTATTGGTGAATTATGTGCATCTCCGGTATCTTTATCTTTTATTACTAAACTGGCCCCTCAAAGATGGATGGCATTTATGATGGGCGCGTATTTCGCATCAACTGGGTTAGGAAATAAACTTGCTGGTTTTTTAGGAGAAAAAGCAACTGAAGTTGGTGAATTTTCTATTTTTACTGGAATTGCAATATTCTGTACAATATTTGGTCTTTTAGTTTTATTATTAATCAAACCATTAAAAAGATTAACTCACGGAGCTGAGGATTTGAGTACTCAAAATGGATAAAAATAATTCTTTCTTTGAAAATCAGGTTTTAGGACACCCTAGCGCACTCTTTGTACTTTTTTTTACAGAAATGTGGGAAAGATTCTCATACTATGGCATGAGAGCTATATTAGTAATTTTTCTTACTGGTGCAATCATTGGAGATAATCCTGGTTGGGGTTGGAGCTCATCATCTGCATTGTCTTTACTAGGAACTTATGCTTTATTTGTTTATTTGACCCCACTTGCTGGTGGATGGCTTGCAGACAATAAAATTGGATATAGAAATGCTGTTGTAATTGGTGCGTTGTTAATGACTTTGGGTCACGCATCGATGGCCTTGGAAACTCCATTTTTTCTTTACACTGGAATAACTTTACTTGTTCTCGGTAATGGTTTTTTTAAGCCTAACATGACATCTATTATTTCAAAAATCTATGAGGGCAGAGACAATAAAAAAGATGGTGCTTACAATATATTTTATATGGGTGTAAATGCTGGTGCATTTTTGGGGATAATGCTTTGTGGTTGGCTTGGTGAAAAAATTGGTTGGTCTTTTGGATTTGGTTTAGCTGGTATTTTTATGTTTTTAGGTATGGTACAGTTTTATTTTGCTCAACCATTGT
This sequence comes from uncultured Bacteroidota bacterium, assembly GCA_902525795.1. Taxonomy (GTDB): domain Bacteria; phylum Bacteroidota; class Bacteroidia; order Flavobacteriales; family Flavobacteriaceae; genus MED-G13. The sequence goes on along the minus strand of CABZIT010000007.1, from coordinate 15,145 downwards.
TTGGATCAATTGGTGAAAAACCAAAAGTAGTTGAAGATAAAAAATCAATTCTTCAAAATAATAATGAAGTTCACAATCCATTTTTGCCAATTGATTATTTTTTAATCACAGTATTTATAATTTCTGCACTTATTTTTATTGTAAATGATCCATTGAGTAAAATTGCCGACATTAATGTTTTAAATTTTACAATATTATCGTTATCAGACTCATTATTTTTTGCTCTGATTGCATTTTTAAGCTTTGCACTTCTTTTGGTATTAAGAATTCCTAGATATTCGCCAATAGTAAGAGACAGGATGATTGCTTTTTCAATTTTTTCATTTTTTACGATTTTCTTTTGGGCTGCATTTGAACAAGGTGCTGGGTCTCTACCAATATTTACGCGGGATTATACAAACAGAATATTAGAGGGAAATTCCGCAAGTATTTTTAAAATTATAGATCTATTAGTAACAGTGATTCCTTTGATAATCATCACATTTGTTCTTATTAGTCTTGTTAAAAGGACAGTAAAAAAGATTCCCTTTTCAAACTTTACCTTGCTATTTAGTTTTATAATTATTTGGGCAATAGTAATTTTCAAGCTGTCTTCTGAATTTCAATCTACTGAAACCGAAGTTCCCATTACTTGGTTCGCAATTTTAAATTCTTTATTCATTATAATTTTTGCTCCGCTTTTTACAAGATGGTGGGACAGTAATTATAACCCACCAGCATCTGTAAAGTATGCTCTTGGATTGGTTTTATTAGGTTTTGGATTTGGTTTCTTAGCATTTGGAGCTAAAGATATTCCTGCGGGTGCTCAAACTGCATCTCTAAGTATGATGTGGTTAGTGCTTGCATACCTTTTTCATACGCTTGGAGAATTGTGTTTGTCTCCGATGGGATTGTCTTATCTGAGTAAATTAATCCCCGCAAGGATGATTGCCTTTATGTTTGGAGTTTACTACTTAGCAATTGCCATTGGAAATAAGCTAGCCCATTATGTTGGAGGAGATATTGAAAAGATAACCCAGGAATATTCACTATCATACTTTTTTCTCATTTTTACATTGATTCCAATAGCTTTAGGTTTATTATCTTTGTTATTACACCCATTATTAAAGAAACTTATGCATGGAGTCAAGTAACAATAAATTAATAGTATTTCTTTTTGCTTTATTACCATTCGGATTATTGTCTCAAGATAAAATTAAATGGATTAGTTTGGAAGATGCTGTTTATTTGCAACAAACAGAACCAAGAAATATAATTATCGATGTATACACTAATTGGTGTGGTCCATGTAAAAAACTGGATAGAGAAACTTTTGGTAATGAAGACTTGATTAAATATGTAAATGAAAATTACTATGCGGTTAAATTTAATGCTGAGGGAAATAAAAAAATAGAGTTCCAAGGATATGAATTCTCAAATCCTAATTTTGATCCTGCAAAAACTAGAAGAAGAAATAGCAGTCATGAATTTACTAGAGCTTTGCGAGTGTCTGCTTATCCAACAGTCGTTTTTTTAGACAAGTCATCTAATGTTTTGTATAAACTTCGAGGATTTCAGCCAGTTAGACAAATGGAGTTTTTTTTGAAATATCTTAATGATAAATATAAAGAGATAAAAACTCAAGAGGAAATGAATGCCTACCAAAATTCATTTGTTTATGAGTTTTCAAAGTAGTTAACAATCAAATTGGCTGTTTTTTTGCTTGCTCCATATTCTCCTAATTTATTTCTTAATTGTTTATAGTAGTTTTTGATCTGCTCTCTACCTTTTTTTTCAAGAATTATCCCAAGATTTTTCACCAAATTTTTTTCATTCAATTCATTTTGAATTAATTCTTTTATTGCTTCTTTATTCAAAATCAAATTTACAAGTGAAATAAATTTCAAATTTTTAACAAGGTATTTGCCAATTCTATAAGAAATCCAGCTAGATTTATAGCAAACAACTTGGGGTACATCAAGTAAGGCTGTTTCAAGAGTAGCTGTTCCAGATGCAACTAATGCAGCAGAAGATTTTTTTAAAACGGAATATGTTTGATCATATACGATCTCAACATTTTCTGTATTAATTTTTTTTAAATATTTATCAAATTTTGATTTTTCTTGAGAGGGTGCTGCACAAATAATAAATTTAAATTTTTTGAAATATTTCACAACACTCATCATTATTGGGAGTATCTTATTTATTTCTTGATCTCTACTTCCTGGAAGTAATGCAATTATTTTTTCATTTATTAATATTTCAGAGTCTGTTTTCTTTATTTCATCCAAAAGGGGGTGCCCTACGTAATCCGCCTCAAATCCCCATTCTTTATAATAATCTTTTTCAAATGGAAGAATAACATACATTTTATCTATAAATTTTTTAATTTTTTTAATTCTGTTTTCTTTCCATGCCCAGATTTGTGGTGATATGTAAAAATGGTTTATAAAATTATTTTTTTTTGCCCATCCAGCAATCGGAAGGTTAAAGCCTGGAAAATCTATATAAACAATTGCATCAGGATTATATTTTAGAATGTCTTTTCTACAAAAAAAATAGTTTTTTGCAACTGTGTATATATTTAATATTACCTCTAAGAAACCCATATAAGAATAGGTTTTATAATGTTTAACCAATTCATTTCCAGACTCTTTTTCAATCAAATCACCACCCCAACATCTAAATTCAGCTTCGGAATCAATTTTTTTAATCTCTTTGATTAAGTTACTTCCATGTAAATCTCCAGACGCCTCACCCGCTATCAAATAATATTTCATATTAATTATTTAGATAAATTGTTAGTAAAGCTATCATAATTGTCGAAATTAGAACCCCTGCGGCTTTGGTGTCCTGATTTGTTTTTAAAAAGAAAAAGAAAATTAAAAGATTTAAGAAAGCTCCAAGGCTGATAAGTTTATTTAATAAACCATCATCATATAATTGTTTAACAACATTGGTTAGATTGATTAATGAAAACTCTACCCTCAACATTAATCTTGTTGCAACTAAAAAACCTAAAAAATTTGCTATAATTCCACTTATAATTCCAATAAATAAATTTCTATTTTTCAAGTCTAATTATTTAGCTTCCATTTTTTTAATAGTTCTAAATCTTTATAAGATGTCATATCATATGAAATAGGAACAATAGTAATGTATTCATTTTTTAAGGCCCACTCATCTGACTCTTTGTCTTCATCTTGATTAATAAAACTTCCCGTTAGCCAATAGTATTCTTTTCCTAGGGGACTAATTCTTTTATCATATTTATCTTGCCAATATCCTTTTGCTTGTCTACATATTTTTATTCCTTTGAATTCATTAATTCCAGAAGGGAAATTTACATTTAAAACTAAATTTTCACTTTTGTCAGCAATAGCTAATTTGGTTATCTTTTCTACGAATTTTTCACATGGCAAAAAATTAGCATCCCAGTTATAATCTAGCAAAGAAAATCCAATGGACTTAATGCCCTCGATTCCTGCTTCAACTGCAGCACTCATTGTGCCAGAATAAATTACATTTATCGATGAATTAGCACCATGGTTGATTCCAGAAACACATAAGTCTGGTTTCCTGTCTAATATTTCACGAATTGCAAATTTTACACAGTCAGCTGGTGTCCCTGAAATACTATATTCAATTTGGGGTCCATTGTCAATCTTTTCTTTTTTACAATATAAAGTATCGCTTATTGTTATTGCATGACCCATCCCACTTTGAGGACTATCTGGAGCTACTACTACAACCTCTCCAATTTTATTCATTACTGTAATTAGACTTCTCAACCCAGGAGCAGTAATTCCATCGTCATTTGTAACTAGTATTAACGGTTTTTTCATTTCTTAATTTATAACTACAAATGTAATCAAATAAATATTTTGGTACTTTAACAAAAAATTATAAAGACCCTTAAAAAAAAAGCTTCAATTTTAACTATTTTTGAACTCATATGAAGAAGAATATAACCACAATATTAATTTCATTTGTTATCTGTTTTGTGTCTTGTAATTCCATATCCAAAAATTTTGAATCCGATGATAAGGATTCACTGGTAATTCAATTAATAACATATGTTCTTGACCAAGCACATTATTTAGATATTGAAATTGATGATAATTTTTCTGAAAAAGTTTTTGATTCATTTCTTGAAAATATAGACCCTTACAAAAGATATTTATATCAATCAGATATAGATATGTTATCCAAGTATAAGTATGAAATTGATGATGCTTTTAATCTGCCGAATCTAGAATTTTTCAACTTGGCGCATGAGATTTTAATACAAAGAATAGATGAGGCGAAGCAAATTTCTCAGGAAGTATTATCTAAACCATTTGATTTTCAGCTTGAAGAAATCTTTAATTTTGACATCGAAGAATTACAATATGTAGATACTAGAGCTAATTTAGTTGAGAGATGGAGAAAGTTGATGAAGGTATATTTGATTGAAAATTTTCATGATGAAATCAAAGAAGATGAAAGAACATTTAAAAAAGATTCTACTTTCAAGGCAAGGAGCTACTCCGAAATTGAAATAGAAACAAGAGAGATACTTAATGAGACAATGGCAGATTATTTTGTGATAATGGAAGAAGAATTTCAAAGACAACATTGGTTTTCTATTTATCTAAATTCTTTTGTTTCTCAATATGACCCTAATACTTCTTATTTAGATCCTGAAGATAGAGATAGATTTAATATAGATATGTCCGGCAACTATGCTGGTATAGGAGCTGTACTTAGAAAAAAAGTTGATAAAATTGAAATTACTGAGTTAATTTCCGGTGGCCCAGCTTGGAGAAATAATAGTTTAGAAAAGGGGGATATGATATTAAAAGTTAGGCAGGAAAATGATAGTGAGCCAGTTAGTATTGTAGGATACCGATTGGCAGATGCGGTTAAACTAATTAAAGGGGAAAAAGGAACTAATGTTTTTCTAACTGTCAAAAAAGTTGACGGAACTGTTAGTGAAATTTCAATTGAAAGGGATATTGTTCTTTTGGAAGAAACCTATATTAAATCATCATTAGTTGAAAAGGATGGAAATAATTATGGAATTATAAATATTCCAAAATTTTATATTGATTTTGAAAATCAAGATAATAGAGATGCTGCCAAGGATCTAAAAATTGAGATAAATAGATTAAAAGAGCAAGGAGTACAAGGACTTGTTATTGATCTAAGAAATAATGGTGGTGGTTCTCTAAAAACAGTTGTTGATATGGCTGGTATGTTTATTGAAAGTGGTCCTGTGGTTCAGGTTAAGTATTTTGATAAAGAGAAGCAAGTTTTGAGAGATAGAGATCGGTCTATCCTTTGGAAAGGGCCTTTGGTAATATTGGTAAATGAGGGATCAGCTTCTGCATCTGAAATTTTAGCTGCTGCCATGCAAGATTATAATAGAGCAATTATAATTGGAGGAAATCAAACTTGGGGGAAAGGGACAGTGCAAAATGTATTTCCTTTAAATAGGATGGTAAGAGGGAATACCAAGGGAGATCTTGGGGCATTGCGTTACACAACTCAAAAATATTACAGGGTTAATGGAGGGTCTGTTCAACTAGAGGGAGTCAAAAGTGATATTAACTTGCCCTTTAGATACAAGTATTTAGATTTTGGTGAAAAAGATTCGGAGAATCCTTTGCAATGGGATGAGATTGAAAATATAAATTATAAAAAGTGGAACAGTAATTTTGATTTTGATTTTGCAATAAAAAATAGTCAGAAAAGAATGAAACAAAGTGAGCATTTAAAGCTAGTTGATGAGAATGCAAAATGGATTAAAGATGTAAGAGAAAAGAAGATTTTTAATCTTAATTATCAGAAATTTAGATCTGAGCTTGAGGAAAATATTAAAACCACTGATAAGTTTAAAAAGTTAGATAATTTCTCACTAGATTATTCATTTAAATCTCTTCCTTATGAATCTCAAATGATTGAAAATGATTCTGTTCTGGGTACAAAAAGAGAAAGATGGCACAAGAGCTTAAATAAAGACATTTACATAGGAGAAGCATTAAATGTTCTTTCTGATTTGAGATTTTCGTATCTTGAGAATTAGAGATCTTTACTATGAGTAGTTTTTATATAAAATTTTTCCATTTTAAGAAAAATTTTTTAGGTGTGATCAGCCTTTCTTTCATAGTTTTTATTGCTACAATCTCCATTTTTGCATATATTCTGGCGCCTGATAAGTCTTCCAATGCTAACAACATGAATTTATCAATACACTCTCAGATGCCTGGATTTTCAGTTGATATTTTAAAAGAAAAAAAAACTAGAACTAATGATCAAAGTTTATACGAAATTTTATTATTCGGAGTTAGTGAAACTTCTGATGAGATTGCAGTTTCTGATTATTATATGCAAGGAGATTTTATTTTTTATAAAGAATTTAAGTCTTTGGATGAATCTTTAAAGTCTGTTTTGAGAAATGACTATGTAGTGGAAAAAAAATATTTTTTGTTTGGTACTGATAAATTTGGTAGAGATGTATTAAGTAGAATTATAGTTGGATCCAGAATATCAATATCCATTGGTTTTATTTCTGTAGTTATTTCATTGGCTATTGGTCTATTTTTTGGGTTAATTTCTGGCTACTATTCAGGCTTAATAGATAAAATAATTATGTGGCTAATTAATGTTACTTGGTCGATGCCTACACTATTATTAGTAATAGCAATCACATTGGCACTGGGAAAAGGATTTTGGCAGGTTTTTATTGCAGTTGGGCTGACCATGTGGGTTGAAGTTGCAAGGTTAGTGAGAGGTCAAGTAAAAACATTAAAAGAAAGAAAGTTTATTACTGCTGCTAGGGTAATGGGCTTTAGCGATTTTAGGATTATACTTTTTCATATTTTACCAAATATAATTTCGCCTATCATTGTTATTTCAGCAGCTAATTTTGCAGCATCAATCTTAATCGAAAGTGGTCTTAGTTTTCTAGGTCTTGGTGCTCAGCCTCCGATGATTAGTTGGGGTCTAATGATAAAAGATCATTACAATTATATTATTTTGGGAGAACCTTTTTTAGCAATTATTCCAGGAGTTTGTATCATGCTATTGGTTACCTCCTTTATGTTGCTTGGAAACTCGCTAAGGGATATATTGGATGTTAAAAACTAGTCTTTTAGTGGTGGAAATTGTAGAAGGATTTTATTTACGATTTTTTTAATCTTTTCATTTTTCTTTTTTTGATTAGAAGTTGAAATATATCCTCTTCCTATGCCTTGCCATGCTAGCTGATTATTTTTTTTATCAATTACATCTATAAATAATACCCCTTCATTATAAACAAATGAATTATTTATATAAGGGTTCATATAATAACCACCAATGTATGGTCCACGATAATTCATGGATGGATAAAAATCAATTTTTTGATTTGTTTTTGTAAAAAAGTTTATGATGAAGTCAGGGTTTATACTATTTTTTCTGAATCCTTTATTATACATTTCAACATCAATTGCTTTGAGTATTCTTTTTTTATCAAAATCATTTATTTCAACTTGATCAATTCCACTTTTAGAGTAGGCATAAGTTTTTAGATTATCAAAAGCATAATTTTGATCAAAGTCAGAGGTTACTCTGATTGATTCACAAGAGTTTAAAAAAATAAATATAGATAATAAATAAAGAATTTTTTTCATGTTACAAATCATTTAATAAATTGTTATCAACTAAGTTAGGTAAAGTTACACTAAGCATTTCGTTTTTTTTCATTGCTCTTTTAATTTGAGTAATAGCTCCAGGATTTCTCGCCCAGTTTCTTCTTGCAATTCCATTATTAACATCCCAAAAAAGCATAGACTCAATATTCTTTTCACTTTCTTTTGAACCATCAATAAGCATTCCAAAACCTCCATTAATTACTTCTCCCCATCCAACACCGCCACCGTTATGTATGCTAACCCAAGTTGCCCCTCTAAAACTATCTCCGATAACATTATGAATTGCCATATCAGCTGTAAACTGAGATCCGTCATAAATATTAGAGGTTTCTCTGTAAGGTGAATCAGTCCCCGAAACATCATGATGATCTCTACCTAAGATAATTGGACCAATAATTTTATTTACAATAGCTTTATTGAAAGCCTTAGCTATCTCAATTCTGCCCTCAGAATTAGCATATAATATCCTTGCTTTTGATCCAACAACCATGTTGTTTTCTTTCGCTGCCTCAATCCATTTTATATTGTCTAGCATTTGTTGCTTAACATCATCAGTTGCATCTTTGGAAAGTTTTTTAAGTACTTTGCACGCTATTTCATCTGTTTTATCAAGATCATTTTGATTGTCACTTGCACAAACCCACCTAAATGGACCAAAACCATAGTCAAAACACATTGGCCCCATAATATCCTGAACATAACTTGGGTATTTAAATTCACCCTCGTTATTTATTATTTCAGCTTTAGCCCTAGATGCTTCTAACAAAAATGCATTTCCGTAGTCAAAAAAATAGGTGCCTTTTTTTGAATGTAAGTTTATTAATTTAACGTGTTTGATAAGAGTTTCTTGAACTTTCTTTTTAAATAATGAAGGATTTTCGCAGATTAATTTATTTGCTTCATCAAAAGAAATATCATCTGGATAATATCCACCTGACCATGGATTGTGCAATGAAGTTTGATCACTTCCTATGTCTACGTAGATATCATTTTTTAAAAATGCCTCCCAAACTGTAACTACATTTCCGTGATAAGCAATTGAAACAACATCATTTTCTTTTTGTGCTTTTTTAACCCTTTTGCAGAGTTCATCTACATTATCAATAATTTCATCTACCCAATTTTGTTCAAATCTAGTTTTTATTGCTTTAATATTAACTTCAGCACATACTGAAATACATCCGGAAATATTTCCCGCTTTTGGTTGTGCACCACTCATACCACCTAATCCCGAAGTTAAAAATAATTTACCCAAAGGGTTTGTTCCAATTTTTCGAAATGCATTTAAGACAGTTATAGTAGTTCCATGAACGATTCCTTGCGGTCCTATATACATATAACTTCCTGCTGTCATTTGTCCATATTGGCTTACACCCAAAGCATTAAACTTTTCAAGGTCAATTTTTTTTGAATAATTAGGAATAACCATTCCATTGGTTATAACAACTCTGGGTGCATTTTTGTGTGATGGAAATAGACCTAAAGGATGACCTGAATACATAACTAATGTTTGTTTATCAGTCATCTTAGATAAATACTGCATACATAATAAATATTGTGCCCAATTTTGAAATACAGATCCATTTCCACCATAAGTTATAAGTTCATGTGGATGTTGGGCAACCTTAGGGTCAAGGTTATTTTGAATCATTAGCATTATTGCAGCAGCTTGTTTAGACTTGTGTGGGTATGCATCAATTGGACGGGCATGCATTTCATAATCTGGTCTATATCTGTACATATAAATCCTGCCAAATTTGTCAAGCTCATTTTTAAATTCTACGATAAGATTTTTATGGAGTTTTGTATCAAAGTATCTAAGAGCATTTTTAAGTGCTAGTTTTTTTTCAATAGAATTTAAAATATTCTCTCTGACAGGTGCGTGGTTCACATTAGTGTCATACTCTTTTTTTTCTGGAATATGGATAGGAATTCCTGCAGAAATATGCTGTTTAAAATTCATTTTAACTTTAATAAGTTTTTTTCTAAAGATAATATTTAGATATCATTATTTATGCCAAATAGGAAGATTCAGTAAGTCTAAATTATAAATTAAATGATAATATTTTGATTTATCTTTGCATATAAATTTTTAGCTTGAACAGACTACTTTCCTTATTTCTTCTTTTATTCTTAATTCAAAGTTGTGGCACAAAAAGGGTTATATATAATAATAAGCCAGTTGCTGTAAAAGAAATAAAAAAATCAAAAAAAGAAAGAAAAAAGAAGAAATCAAAAAAAACTAAAATCTTTGGCCAAAAATTTAACTCAACTGAGGATTATGTTAAATTTTTTGCACCAATTGCTATGGATGAGATGATACAGTATAAGATTCCTGCAAGCATTACTTTGGCGCAAGGGATTTTAGAATCTGGTGGAGGTAAAGGTAGATTAGCAGTTGAGGCAAATAATCATTTTGGAATCAAATGTCATGAATGGAATGGTAAAAAAATATTTCATGACGATGATGAAAAGCAAGAATGCTTTAGAAAGTATGATACCCCAGAGTTCTCCTATCGTGACCATTCAATTTTTTTGGCAACTAGAGATCGATACAGTTTTTTATTTAAACTTGATATTGATAATTATGAGAAATGGGCAAAGGGTCTCAAAAAAGCTGGATATGCCACTGATCCTAAATACCCAAAAAAATTAATTGATCTAATTGAGAGGTATGATTTAGATAAATACGATAATCTTGTTATCAAAAGAAAAAATAAAACCTATAGAGTTAAAAAGGGAGAAACCCTTTACTCAATTGCTAAAAAGTTTGACATGACTACTGAAAACCTTAAGGCCTTGAATGGAATTGAAGAGAATGAAATAACTGTTGGGGATCGTATAAGAGTAAAAAAATAATACTCAAGTCATCAACGTTTTGGTATAATCAATGTAGTGGACCAGTGAGGATTGATTTTTGATTAAAGCCTGAACCAAAACTAAGTTGATGATCTTGAATATTAATTCTGATGTAAATTTAAATTAAAATCAAAATGATTTACTAAATAGTATGAATTTAAATCAACAATTAAATGTTAATAAAAATAGATTTTTAAATGCTTTTAATACCAACAGTTAAAGATCCTGTATTTCCATTAAAATTTTCAGCTGCATGAAAACCGTATTCAAGACAAATCTTTTTAACCAAATTTTTCATTTGAAAACTGTTTCCAGTAATTATTTCAAAATCATGATGACCATTGTTGTAGTTGGTTAAAATCCAATTAGGTAGCATATCTTCAACTTCGGAATAAGTTAGCCCGTGAAGATCTTTTTTTAGCAATTTAAGTTTATTTAATTTTATGCTTAATTTTGTTGAAAGTCATATACTCATCTTTTGTTAAAAGTCTTGTTAGTCTTTCTTCTGCTTTTTCATCTAAAATAAGATTAGCTCCTTGATGAGAGACCCCATTTTCTGCCATTGTTGTAGCTCTTTTGTAGTTTGCATATATAACTCGGCTGATGAAATTAATTTTGTTTTCATCAAAACCAACATCTGTAAATAATTCATAATTTAACTGCTTTACTTCTTCAATAGAACTATATTCAGAGTTTGTTGAGCTAGCATAAATATTAATTGAAATAAATAGGCATATAAAAATGGGTAGTAAATAACTTTTCATTGAGATTTTTTTTTAAATATAAATAATTTATTTTTTAGAGATATAGACAATTTCATTTATTTTTTCAACGGTAATTAAATTCAATTTTCTTAAAGACTTAATAGTTTTGTCCCATGACTTATTACTCAAGCCTGAGTTTTGTTTAATATTGTTTATTTCTGACTTTTCTTTCTGTATGGAATCCATAACCTTTGATTCATTTTCATTCAATGAAAGTTTCTTTTTTTCTGGTTTCATTTGCGGAAAGAAAAGTACTTCTTGGATTGATGAATTATTAGTCATTAGCATCACTAGTCTATCAATTCCGATTCCAATTCCTGATGTAGGAGGCATTCCATACTCAAGAGATCTTAAAAAATCATAATCAATAAACTCTCCTGCTTCTAGATCTCCTTTTTTAGAGAGTTTTAATTGTTCTTCAAATCTGTTTTTTTGATCGATTGGATCATTCAACTCACTGTATGCATTCGCTATTTCTTTGCCATTTACAATTAATTCAAATCTTTCAGTCAAGTTTGGTTTAGCTCTGTGTTTTTTTGTTAATGGACTCATTTCCGTGGGATAGTCAATGACAAATGTTGGTTGAATAAAATTAGGTTCACAAATGTCCCCAAATATGCAATCAATTATTTTTCCTTTGCCCATTGTTTCGTCTACGTCAACATTTAATTTCCTTGCAGTTTCTCTAAGTTTACTTTCATCCATATCAGAAATATCAATACCTGAGAACTCTTTTATTGCATCATATAAAGAAATTCTGGGATATGGTGCTTTGAAATCAATTTCATTATTACCAACATTAATTTTACTTTTTCCGTTGGAGTCAATTGCAACTTTTTCAATTAAATTTTCTGTTAGCTCCATCATCCAATGGTAGTCCTTATAAGAAACATACAATTCCATGATGGTAAATTCTGGATTATGCGTCCGATCCATTCCCTCATTTCTAAAATCTTTTGCAAATTCGTATACTCCGTCAAATCCACCAACAATCAATCTTTTTAAATACAATTCGTTGGCGATTCTTAAGTAAAGTGGGATATTTAATGCATTATGATGAGTCAGAAATGGTCGGGCAGTAGCTCCGCCAGGGATTGGCTGAAGTATTGGCGTCTCAACCTCTAAGTATCCTTTCTCATTTAAAAAAGACCTGATGCTATTTGTTATAGCAGTTCTTTTGATAAATGTTTCCTTTACAGTGGGGTTAACTATAAGATCAACATATCTCTGTCTGTATCTGAGCTCAGGGTCATTGAATTCATCATATTTATTACCCTCATTATCTTCCTTGGGAAGGGGTAATGGCCTTAGAGATTTTGAAAGAATTGTAAAATCTTTTACCATAATTGTTTTTTCACCAACCTTCGTTTTGAAAAGTTTTCCCTCAATGCCAATGATGTCACCTATATCTAGAAGTTTTTTGTAAACTTCATTGTATTTCGATTTATCATCTGAATCACATATTTCATCTCTGTTAAAATATAATTGAATTTTTCCTTTACTATCTTGGAGTTCGGCAAAACTTGCATTTCCTTGAATTCTTCTGGACATAAGTCTACCAGCTACAGTAACTGACTTTCCATCACTAAAATTATTATGGATTTCTCTGGAGTAATCCTTAACAGCAAATAATGCTGCAGGATACGGATCAATTCCTAGCTCAATTAGCCTATTTAATTTTTCTCTTCTTACTAATTCTTGTTCACTTAGCTCCATAATTAATTTAACAAATTGGATACACAAATATACTTTTAATTGAATAAAAATAGATGATAAGAAAATTTTAAATATATCTATCTTTACACAACTAAATTCAAATGAATAGAAAAATAAAGTTTATTGATCTTGGCATGATGGATTTCAAAGAAGCTTGGGATTATCAACAAAGCTTATTTGATAAAATTGTTTCCATCAAAAAAGCCAACAGAAAAAATAATTCAAAAATCAAAACACCAAATTATTTTTTATTTGTGGAACATCCTAATGTTTATACACTTGGCAAAAGTGGAGATATTTCCAATTTATTGGTAGATAAAAAAAAATTAAATGAAAAAAATGCATCCTTTTATAAAATCAACAGAGGAGGAGATATTACCTATCATGGTCCAGGACAAATTGTGGGATATCCGATATTAGATTTAGAAAACTTTTTTACTGATATTCATAAATATTTGAGATTATTGGAAGAAACAATAATCCAAGTATTAAGTAAGTATAATCTTTCAGCAGGTAGAAGTGAAGGCAATACCGGTGTATGGCTTAATGTGGAATCTAAAAATCCAAGAAAAATTTGTGCGATGGGTGTGAGAGCTAGCAGATGGGTAACAATGCACGGGCTTGCTTTAAATGCAAATGTGAATCTAGAATATTTTGATAATATCGTTCCGTGTGGTATAAAAAATAATGTAGTAACCTCGATGAACAAAGAGTTAAAAACTAATGTTGATCAAGATGCTTTAAAAAGGGTGATAAAAAGTAGTTTTTTAAAGGTTTTTAATGCTACTACTATTGAGTAGAAACTGAGTTTAAACTAACGGAATTATTATCCTCAATAAAAGAATAATAAAAATTATTCTTGGACAATTTTGTCACTGCATTGCTACTAATGGTTTTTGGAAAGTTGGAAATTGGAATCAATTTTTCGTCGAATATATACAGTTTTTTAGATTGTTCATTGTAGAGACTAATGAATATATTTTTTTTATTTTCATGTAAACTTAAGCCAGAGTATTTTCCAAATTCTAAATCAATTTTATTTTTTTGAGTTTTTACAGAGTTATTTATCAAGTAAGAAATGTAATCATTATTTGAAACTATAAAAATCTTATTCGAATTATCTTCCTTCATTTTATTAATATTTCCTTTTAGATCAATTTTTAAAATTTCATTATTAATTGATGTTGATATTAAATTGTTTTGATAAGAATATATGTTATCATTTGAAAACTTGATGTCAGATGTTAATTTAATTCTTACCTCTCCACGTCTGTTGATGATATTAAACTTGCTTTGAGTTTTAAACACTATCAAATCTTTATTTTGAATTCTAAAATGTTTTGGACTAGTAATTATTTGGTCTTGTTTTTTGTATTTAAATCCATTAACGAATGTGCCTTTTGAATCAAACATGAAAAGCTCATTACCTTGGGTGATACAAATTCTATAATTCTTATTTTTATCATAATCAAAAACCGAAATAGGAAGTGTGATCTTGTCATTAAACTTTACAGGAAATTTTCCTACATCTCTTCCCTTTCTGTCTAACATATATAATTGGCTGTCTGTAGAAAAAACATATTGTAACCTTCCATTTTTGTATGAATCAACTTGAAAAACCTTATTTAATATTTTTTCATCAATTTGTTTGCTCCACGCTATTTTTCCTGAGCTATCTATCAAGTACAAGATGTTATTAATATCCTGAACAATAATTTCTTCATTTTGATTAATGTGATTTTTTACAATAAACGGCCCAACAATGATAGGGTCTGAGAAACTAACTTTAAAAAGGTTGGGATTTTCAATTTCTTTTACTTCTTTTTTTTCTGTGGAAATAATTCCATTAATATTTCCTATTTCATTTCCATAGTTTAATTGAAAAAGTTTAAAACTCTCAATATCAGATTTGATATTTTCAAAATCAAAAAAATTTGTTGAATCAATTGTTGAAGCACTTATCGCTTGAAAATCACTTAGTACATTATCATCATAATTTATTTCAAAATCAATTTCTGAATTTTTGATATCGTCTAATAATTTGGCAGCTTTAAAATTATCATTATCTAAGTAAAAATTGTCAATAACACCATTTATGTATGTCATTTTATTATCGGAATCAATATTTACGTACAAATTTTTAAACCTTTT
>CABZIT010000006.1 GCA_902525795.1 uncultured Bacteroidota bacterium | reverse complement strand
CTTATGCAACATATATTTCTGTTCAAAATGAGTTAGTTGCAGCATACACACATTTGAGAAACATAAGGGCACAAGAATTATTTGGATACTCATATTCTGAAATGATGAAAAATTACAAGGATGTAAATTGGCCAGGGAATAGAGTTGCGTTGAAAGAAAATATTAATCGTTTGAGGAAAGAGTATCCACAAAAGCTCTCTGAAGTTCAATAATAAGCTATATGTCAAAATTTAATAAAAAGAAAAAAGGGGATTTACCAGCAGTTAATACTGCATCGCTGCCTGATATTGTATTTATGTTGCTTTTCTTTTTTATGGTTGCTACTGTAATGAGAGATAATGAACTTAAAATAAAAAATGAATTGCCTGCTGCTAATCAAGTTGAAAAATTAGATAAAAAAGAACTTATTATGTATATATACGCTGGAAAGCCCAATTTTGGTTATCAATCAAAGTTTGGTACAGAGGCTAGGATTCAATTAAATGATAAGTTTTCAGAAGTCTCAGATATTCCAGCTTTCATTTATTCAGAAAGAGAATCAAAAAGAGAAGAATTAAGACCTTTTCTAACTACTGCCTTAAAAGTCGACAAGGAAACAAAAATGGGAATTGTCGCGGATATAAAGCAAGAATTGAGAAAAGTTAATGCACTTAAGATAAACTACACTACTAGAATTGGAGATGTTTCTCTGAATAAAAAATAATCTATATTTCCTTTCTTAGTCTCGCTACTGGAATATTAAGTTGCTCTCTATATTTTGCTACAGTTCTTCTTGCAATCTTATATCCTTTATTTTTGAGTATTTTTACTAATTTTTCATCTGTTTCAGGTTTTCTTTTATCCTCACTAGAAACAATTTTCTGCAATATTTTTTTTATTTCAATAGTTGAAATTTCTTCACCACTGACAGTTTTCATAGACTCACTAAAAAATTCTTTAAGAAGCTTTGTTCCATAAGGGGTATCAACATATTTACTATTGGCTACTCTGGAAATAGTTGATATATCCATTTCAATTTCATTAGCAATATCTTTTAAAATCATAGGCTTTATATTCTTCTCATCCCCAGTGATAAAGTATTCTTTTTGATAATTCATTATTGCTTGCATAGTGATTAGCAGTGTCTGTTGTCTTTGCTTAACAGCATCAATAAACCATTTTGCTGAATCCAGTTTTTGCTTAATAAATTGAATCGCCTCTTTTTGAGATTTGGTTTTATTTTTATCTAACTTATACCCTTTTAACATTTCATCATAATCCTTAGAAATGTTTAAATAAGGGCTATTTCTGTAATTTAATTCTAATGACAGTTCATTATTTTCAATTGAAATCTTAAAGTCAGGTATAACTTGTTCAATGGGTTTATTAAGTCCAGAATATGCTCCCCCAGGTTTTGGGTTTAGTTTAGATATTAATGATATAATCTCTTTTAGTACATCCTCGCTAATTGAATACTTATTCAGTAATTTTTGATAGTGTTTTTTTGAAAATTGCTCAAATGAATTTTCAATTATGTCAATCGCTAGATTAGTAATGTAAGTCTTTTCCTTTCTTTTAAGCTGAATCGCTAAACAACTTTTTAAGGACTGTGCACCGACACCTGGAGGATCAAAACTTTGTATGATTTTTAAAATTTTTAAAATTTTATTTTCATCAGTATTAATATTTTGTGTAAAAGCTAGGTCATCGATTATTTCATCATTTTCTAGTCTTATATACCCTGAATTATCAATACTTCCAACTAAGAATTCTGCAATTTTCATATCATCTTCATCGAGATTTATAGTTTTAAGTTGAGATATTAAGTATTCAGTGAAAGAGATTCCAGAAGAATAAGGAATACTTTTTTCCTCAGATGAAGAATAATTGTTTGATGATGTCTTATAAAAAGGGGTATCATCATCAGAAATATAATCATCAATATTTAAATCATCATTTAAATCATCAGATTTTTCATTTTCTGAGTTTTTCCCCATTTCTAGTGCTGGATTTTCCTCGATTTCTCTTTGGATTTTTTGTTCAAAATCTAGAGTTGGAAGTTGGATTAACTTCATCAGCTGAATTTGTTGGGGAGACAGCTTTTGAGATAATTTTAACTTTAAATATTGTTTCATATATTAAAATTCAGCATTCTGTGGAGTTCTTGGAAAAGGAATAACATCTCTAATATTTGACATTCCAGTTACAAACATAACTAATCTTTCAAATCCCAGACCAAATCCCGAATGGACTGCAGATCCAAATTTCCTAAGATCAAGATACCACCATAATTCTTCTTTTTCGATTTTAAATTCCTGCATACGTTTTAATAAAATATCATAGTTTTCTTCTCGTTGTGAACCTCCAACAATTTCGCCAATCCCAGGAAATAGTATATCCATAGCTCTAACAGTTTTGTTATCACTATTCAATTTCATATAAAATGATTTTATTTTTGCAGGGTAATTATATATGATTACTGGACATTTAAAATGCTTTTCAACCAAATATCTTTCATGTTCACTCTGTAGATCATTACCCCATTCAGTAATCAAATATTTAAACTTCTTTTTTTTATTAGGCTTGCAATTTTTTAGAATCTGAAAGGCTTGATCGTACGTTATTTTTTCAAAATTATTTTTTACAATAAAATTTAATTTTTCAATCAAACTAAATTCATTTCTCTTATCTTTTGGTTTATGCTTATCTTCTTCTATTAATCTTTTTTCTAAAAACTCTAGGTCTTCTTTATTTTTTTCTAGAATATAGTCAATTGTATATTTTAAAAACTTTTCAGCAAGGTCCATATTTCCTTTCAAGTCTAAAAAAGCAACTTCCGGTTCAACCATCCAAAACTCAGAAAGATGTCTTGATGTATTGGAGTTTTCCGCTCTAAATGTTGGCCCAAATGTGTAAACTTTTCCCATTGACATTGCGTAGGATTCTGCTTCTAGCTGTCCTGAAACAGTTAACTTAGTCTCTTTCCCAAAAAAGTCATCACTGTGATTATCAACTTTTAATTTTTTATAATTTAGAGTAGTAACTTTAAATTGCTCACCAGCCCCCTCTGCATCGCTGGCAGTTATAATGGGAGTATTTACATAATAAAAACCATTTTTTTGAAAAAAAGTATGAATTGCATAGGAAAGTGTGGAACGAATTCTCATAACGGAGCTAAAAGTTGTAGTTCTCGTTCTTAAATGTGAAACAGATCTTAAAAATTCTAGAGAATGTTTCTTGGGTTGTATTGGATAATCATCAGGATCAGACTCACCAAGTATAATTATTTCATCAACTAAAACTTCAACAGATTGTTTGGATCCTTGGCTTTCAACAACCTTACCTTTGATTTCAATAGCAGATCCAGTCGAAATCTTCTTTAGAAATTCATCATTGTATTTTTCAAAGTCAATAACACACTGTAGGTTATTAATAGTTGATCCATCATTCAATGAAATAAACCTGTTTGCACGAAAAGTTTTAACCCAACCAGCAACTAAGATTTTTTTTGAAATAAAATCTTCAGAACTCAGTATTTCCTTAACATAATTCATCATATAATTACATCAAATATATATTATTTCATTATTAAAATTATACATCTTTTTCATCAGGAATAATTTTGAATTTAGGCTCTTTTAAAACTTTTTCGTTTGCAATTGATCTTTCTAAAGTGAGTAAAAGGGACGGCAGCAGTAGTAAATTTGAAAGCATTGCTAATAAAAGTGTACCAGAAACAAGTGCTCCGAGGGCAACGGTCCCTCCAAAGTTTGAAACTATAAAAACTGAAAAACCAAAGAAAAGAACAATTGAAGTGTAAAACATACTAAGTCCTGTTTCTCTTACAGAGTTGTAAACCGACTTTTTTATTTGCCATTTATTTTCTTGAAGTTCTTGTCTGTATTTTGCTAGGAAATGTATTGTATCATCAACAGAAATTCCAAAAGCTATACTGAAAATTAATATTGTAGAGGGTTTAATAGGAATGCCTATATACCCCATCAATCCTGCGGTAATTAGTAAAGGAAGTAAATTCGGAATAAGAGAAATAATGATCATCCTAAAATTCCTAAAAAGATAAGCCATAAATAGAGATATCAATACTACAGCAAGTCCAAGAGAAGCTACAAGATTATCAACTAAGAAATAGGTACCCTTTTGAAAAAGATATGCTTTTCCAGTTAAGAAGACTTCAAATCTTTCAGCGGGCATTACTTTTTGAATTTCAGCGTTCAATTCTTCTTCTATTCTTTCCATCCTTTCGATTTTCATATCTTTCATGAATGTTGTTATTCTAGTATATTGACCAGTGCTATCAACAAAGTTTTTTAGAAGATCAACTTCAGAACTTGAGTTTTTTGCATATGAAAGAATAAAACTATTTTCCTGTGCAGTTGGGACCTGAAAATACTTTGGGTTGCCATTATAAAAAGCCTGTTTTGAATATTTAACTAAACTAACAAGTGAAATAGGCCTAGATAGTTCAGGAAATTTTGAAATAATGTCTTCAACAACTTTCATTTTTTTAATTGTAGACAACCTTGTTATTGCTTTTTTTCTTTTTGAATCAATATAAATCTCCAATGGTAATATTCCATTAAATTCGTCTTCGTAGTATAAAATATCATCAAAAAATTCCGTATTTCTTGGCATATCATCAATGAAGCTTCCAGAAATTTCAATTTTATAAATTCCAATAATACTTAGAGCTAACATAATAACGGAAATTACATATACCTCGATTTTTTTATTTTTTACTACACCCACCATCCAGTTTAATAGAGAAGTTATCCATTTTTTATTTTGGTGTTCAAGATGCTTTTTATCAGGGACGGGGAGAAAGCTATAAACAATGGGAATGATTAAAAGACAAAGAATAAAAATTGATAATATACTTAACGATGCAACTACACCAAACTCATTAAGTAATTTGCTGTCCGTTGAAATGAAAGTTGCAAAACCTGACGCTGTTGTTACATTAGTCATTAAAGTTGCATTACCAATTTTAGTAATTACCTTCTGAAGAGATAGAGATTTAATTCCGTGTTTATTTAGTTCATGCTGATATTTATTAATTAAAAAAATGCAGTTGGGCATTCCAATCACAATTATAAGAGGGGGAATTATAGCTGTCAAAACAGTTAACTCATATTCTAAAATTCCAACAATACCCAAAGTCCACATAACTCCGATACAAACCGTGAAAATCGAAATACTAGTTGCTCTAATAGATCTGAAAAAAAGGAAAAATATAAATGATGTGACAATTATGGCAAGAAATATAAATTTTCCTAATTCTTTTTTTATTGTTTCCGAATATTTAGTCCTTACATATGGCATTCCAGAAATCCTAACATCAATATTATAATCTTTTTCAAATGTTGAGACTCTGGGTAATAACACCTCATTTACAAATTTTTCTCTTTGGATTGTATTAACTACTTCAGTCTTTAAATTAATTGCTGTTCTCACAGCTTTACTTTCAGAGTTAATCAAAAATTTGTCATAAAATGGAGTTCTATTAAAAATTTCATATTTTAAATTTTCAACTTCTTCATTACTAGAAATTGAATCTTTAATAAATGGTTCAATATAAAATTGCCTTGAATCTTTATCTTTTTTTAATTTTTGAAGGTCACCAAAAGAAATAACAGTAGATACATCACTATGGCCCTTAAAGCTATTTGAAAGGTTATTCCAAGCGTTTAGCTTTTCAATTGTAAATAATGTAGAGTCTTTTACTGAGATTACAATTAAGTTACCTTCCTCACCAAACTTTTCAGTGAAAGCTCTATATTTTATATTTTCGGGATGTGTGTCAGGCAGTAAATTAGCCTCAGTGTAAGTGAATCTTATTTTGTCCCAATGAGTTGTAAAAAAATAAGTTGTTAGTATTAAACCAATTATGATTAATACTCTGTTATTTAAAATAATGCCTGCCGTAGACTGCCAAAAACCTGAGAAAATTTTTTTTTTCATTCTATATATTAAACAGTCATAATTTCTTTTTGTTTTATTTCAAAAACTTGATCAATTTTAGTAATAAAATTATTTGTAATTTCCTGAATGTCAAGCTCAGCATTTTTTTTCATGTCCTCAGAAAATGATTCAGATTTTTTAATTTCATTATTAGCATCTTTTCTAGCATTTCTAACAGAAATTTTAGCATCTTCAATTTCACTTTTAACTTGTTTTACTAACTGAATTCTTCTTTCTTCAGTAAGAGCTGGAACAGAGATAATAATATTGTCTCCATTATTCATTGGATTAAATCCAATATTTGCCATCTCAATGGCTTTTTCAATTTCTTCAAGTGCAGTTTTATCCCAAGGTTGAATAACGAGAGTTTTTGCATCTGGCGTATTAATATTGGCCATTTGGGCAAGTGGGGTTTTGGCACCATAATAATCAACTGTAACGCTAGAGAGCATATTTGGGTTGGCTTTTCCAGCTCTGATATTAAGTAGTTTTTTCTCTAAATAATCAATTGAATTTTTCATTGATTCTTTTGACATTTCGACTATTAGATTAAGTTCCTCTTCCATAATTTTTAAAGATTTACTAATGTACCAATTTTATCACCCTTAACAACTCTTAGTAAGTTATCTTCTTTATTAATATCGAAAACGATAATGGGTAATTTATTCTCTTGACTCAATGTAAAGGCTGTAGAATCCATAATTTTTAATCCTTTTTTTATTGCGTCACTGAACGAAATTTTTTCAAATTTGAAGGCTTTTGAATTTTTATTTGGATCATCATCATAAATTCCGTCCACTCTAGTTCCTTTCAAAATAACATCCGCTTCAATTTCTATAGCTCTTAGAACAGCGGCAGAGTCTGTTGTAAAATAAGGATTTCCAGTACCTGACGAAAAAATAACTATTCTTTTTTTGTCCAAGTGCCTTATAGCCTTTCTCTTTATAAAAGGTTCAGCAACTTTATTGACATTTATAGCACTTTGTAATCTTGTTGCTATCCCAATATTTTCTAGTGTATTTTGAAGGGCCAATCCATTGATTATAGTCGCTAGCATACCCATATAGTCCCCCTGAACTCTGTCAATCTTATAATCACTATTAAAACCTCTGTATATATTTCCTCCTCCAATTACAATAGCAATTTCAACTCCTAAATCATATATTTTTTTTATTTCTCTGGAAAATTTGATGAGAATATCAGGATCAATTCCATTTTTATTTTTTCCGCTTATTGCTTCTCCTGAAAGTTTTAAAAGGACTCTTTTGTATTTCATTTGCCAAGTAGAGGTTGTATTAACTAAGCAAATATAATACAGATTTATGCCGAAAAAAAATTATAGGAAATTATAAATTACCCAATTGAAACTCTGCTGAATGATAAAATTTTAATGTCTCCAAAGGTTTTTAGATACTGAGCCACAGAAATCTTATTTTCTTTGATAAATTGCTGATTTATTAGTGTATTATCTTTAAAAAATCTGTTCAGTTTACCAATGGCTATTTTTTCAATAAGTTCCTTGGGCTTACCTTCAGTTTTTAGTTGATCTTTTGCAATTTCTATTTCTTTTTTTATTAACTCAGGATCTACACTTTCTTTGTCCAAAGCAATTGGGTTCATAGCAGCGATTTGCATTGAAATATCTTTACCAACTGTTTCAATATTTTCTACTTTTACATCAAATCCAACTAAAGATGAAATTTTATTTCCTGCGTGGATATAAGTTCCAACATAATTGGCCTCAATTCTACTAAAATCATTGATTTGAATTTTTTCTCCAATTACCCCAGTTTGTTCAATTAGCTTTTCAGAAACTGTTGAGTTACCGAATCGTGAATTTAACAACTCCTCCTTAGTTTTACAATTCAAAGCAATATCAGCAATATCATATGCAAGTTTGACAAAATCATCATTCTTAGCTACAAAATCAGTTTCGCAAGCCAAAACAATTCCAATTCCAACCTCATTAGAATCATCAGTGATTGCCAATGCAACACCTTCACTTGAGTTTCTATCAGCTCTCTTAGCTGCGACCTTTTGCCCTTTTTTTCTTAAAATCTCAATAGCTTTATCGAAGTTACCCTCTGCTTCAACTAATGCATTTTTACAATCCATCATCCCAGCTCCTGTTGATTTTCTTAGATTATTAACATCTGAGGCTGTAATTTTTATCATGATAATTTGAATTTAAGACTTAGCTTCTTGCTTGTCCGATTTAGTTTTTGATTCATTATCATTTTCAACTGATTTAGATTGTGCTTCTTTTTCTTTGACATCATTTCTTTCAGAAATACCTTCTGAAATTGACTTGCAAACATGCTTTAAAATTTTTGAAATTGACTTAGAAGCATCATCATTGGAAGGGATAATATAATCAATACCTCTGGGGTCAGAGTTGGTATCTACCATTGCAAAGATTGGTATGTTAAGTTTTTGCGCTTCTTTAATCGCAATTTTTTCACGGACAACATCAACAATGAATATTGCTCCGGGAAGTCTAGTCATTGTAGAAATTGATCCAAGATTCTTTTCAAGTTTCTCTCTTAACCTGCTAATTTGTAACTTTTCTTTTTTAGAGAGAGAATTAAATGTGCCATCTTGCTTCATTCTATCAATTGATGACATTTTTTTTACTGCTCTTCTTATTGTAACAAAGTTAGTTAACATTCCTCCAGGCCATCTTTCAGTTATGTAGGGCATATTAACCCCTTTTGATGAATTTGAAACAATATCTTTAGCTTGTTTTTTTGTCGCAACAAATAGTATTTTTCTTCCGGAAGCAGCAATCTTTTTTAATGCATTGCAGGCTTCTTCTAATTTTGCTTGCGTTTTATATAAATTAATGATGTGAATCCCATTTTTTTCCATGTATATGTATGGAGACATATTGGGATTCCATTTTCTGGTTAAATGACCAAAATGTACACCGGCATGTATTAAATCTTTGACTTGTGGTTTATTCATTTTATTTAGTTTACGTTCTTGTTTATTAGCAATATTCAAGTGGTATAAAAAAATTTAAGCCTTGAATATTTAGATGCTAAACTAATTTTATCTTTTTGAGAATTGGAATTTTTTTCTTGCTTTCTTTTGACCAAATTTCTTTCTTTCTACCATTCTTGGGTCTCTTGTAAGGAGTCCAAGTGGTTTGAGCATTTTTCTGTAATTCTCATCAACTTCACAAAGCGCTCTTGAAACTGCTAATCTGATAGCCTCTACTTGACCTGTCATACCACCACCATAAACATTGATTGACATGTCAAATGAATTATCAAGACCGCAAACATTAAATGGTTGGTTGACTTTAAACTGATGAGAAGGAGAAGGAAAGTAGCTTTTCCAATCTTTACTGTTAATTAATATGTTACCTTTCCCCTTTTTTAAATATATTCTAGCAACAGAGGTTTTTCTTCTACCAATTTTGTGTATTATATTTTTTTCCATTAGTTGAAGTTAAAAGGTTTGGGCTTTTGTGCAGAAAACTTATGATCTTCTGCAACATTAACATGTAAATTTTTGAAAATTTTTGATCCTAGTTTATTTTTTGGAAGCATTCCCTTTACTGCCTTTTCAATAATTGTATTTGGATTTTTATTAAATAATTCAGTTGCATTTAAACTTCGTTGACCTCCGGGATATCCTGTGTAACGAATATAATTTTTTTGGCTCCACTTTTTACCTGTAAGATTAATCTTTGCTGAATTTATCACGACCACGTTATCTCCACAATCAACATGAGGGCTAAAGTTTGGTTTATTCTTCCCTCTCAATAATATTGCAATTCTGGAGGCTAATCTTCCAAGATTTTGGCCTTTAGCATCAACAAGAATCCAGTCTTTATTGACTGTTTTTTTATTTGTTGAAATGGTTTTAAAACTTTTTGTATCCAAATTTAAAAACTTTATTATTCTCAAAAAGAGCACGCAAATCTACAATTAATATAATAATTAGCAAAAAATAAAATAAATTTTTAATGAGCCTCCAACCAATTCACTCCATAATTAATATCTACTGAAAGGGGAATACCCAATTTGAATACGTTTTCCATTTGATATCTTACAATCTCCATCACCTGATTTAACTCTGGTTTAAACACATCGAAAACCAACTCATCATGAATCTGCAATAGCATTTTACTTTTGATTTTTTTTGAAATAAATGCTTTTTGAATATTAATCATTGACATTTTTATTATATCTGCAGCACTTCCTTGAATCGGTGCATTTACTGCATTTCTTTCTGCTGCACTTTTTATAATACTATTACTTGAGTTAATATCTCTTAGTACTCTTCTTCTACCAAGTATGGTCTCAACATATCCTTTGTCTCTAGCAAAAGAAATTTGCTTTTCTATAAATTGTTTTAGTTTGGGGTATTTTTCATAGTAGGTATCTATCAGGTTTTTTGATTCCTTTATATTCAAATCTGTTTGATTGCTTAAGCCAAAGGCAGAAACTCCGTAAATTATACCAAAATTTACAATTTTTGCATGAGATCTTTGTTGTTTGGTAACCTTTTCTAAAGGGATGTTAAATACAGTTGCAGCAGTTGACAAATGAATATCTTCGTTTTTTTCAAATGAACGAATCATATTATCCTCTTTACTTAGCGCAGCAATTACCCTAAGTTCAATTTGTGAATAATCGGCAGCCATCAAGAAAAAATCTTTATTTCTTGGGATAAATGCTTTTCTAATCTCTTTTCCACTCTCAGTTCTAATGGGAATATTTTGAAGATTTGGATTAACACTACTAAGTCTCCCAGTAGCAGCCACGGTTTGTAAAAAATTTGTGTGGATTCTGTTAGTAGATTTAGAAATTTGTTTTGGAAGAGAATCAATGTAAGTATTTAAAAGTTTAGAGACGCTTCTGAATTTAAGGATTAATTTTACAAAATCATTATCCTTTGCGAGATTAGACAAAATGTCTTCCGCAGTTGAGTATTGGCCAGTTTTAGTTTTTTTTGGGTTTTTACTGACCTTCATTTTTTCAAATAATATTTCCCCTAGTTGTTTGGGAGATGATATGTTAAATTCCTCACCTGTTATTTCAAAAATATCTTTTTGAATTTTTATCAGATTTTGGTTAGTTTTTACTGAAAGATTATTTAAAAATTTAGTATCTAAATTTATACCCTCGATCTCCATTGATGCTAAAACTTTCAGTAAGGGAATCTCAATTTTTTCATAAAGATCTAGCTGATTTTTTTTCTTAAGGTCAGCACATAATGGATTATAAAGCTGAAATATCAAATTTGATATTTCATAATTTTCAAGCTCATTAGAATTTTTATCGATTTGAATATTAAGGTATTTTTTTGAAAGATTTATTAAGTTATGACTCGCATCAGCATTAATTAAATAGTGAGATAATTGAACATCAAACACCCTACTTTTTACAGAAATTTTGTTCTGTAGTAGTAATTTAATATCCGATTTTAAATCATATGAAATTTTTTCACAGTCATTTGAAAAAAAAGATTCAATAAAACTTAAATTTATTTTTGATGTAAGGTTTATTAGATACACTAGATCTTTTTGCCAACAAATAGAAATTCCTATTAATTCATTTTGATCGGATTTGTGTAGTGTGTAGCTAACCTTTTTTTTTCCATGCATTTTTTTTTCAAATAGTTCGAATGAAATTCCATACTGAACTTTTTGAATAATTAAATTATTTTTTTTAGAAATTGTTTCTCTTTCAGTGTTTGCAAATAAATCAAATTGTCCGTTATTTTTTGAATCATTTTTTTTTTCAACGGTATCATGAAAATTTGAAAATATTGAGTTTAGGCTTTTACTTAATCTTCTAAACTCTAAATCATCAAATAAGTTTTTTGTTTCATCTAATTCACTAACATTTAGTTTAAAATCTTCAATTCTAAAGCTTACAGGAACATCAGTAATGATTGTCGCAAGTTTTTTAGACAAAATCCCAAGCTCTTTATTTTGTTCAACTTTCTCTTTGATTTTTCCTTTTAATTGATCAGTATTTTCAAATAAACCTTCTAAAGATCCAAATTCGCTGATAAATTTTTTTGCTGTTTTATCACCAACTCCAGGAAGACCAGGAATATTATCGACAGAATCCCCTTTCATTGCTAAAAAATCAATGACCTGAGATGTTTTATTTATTTCAAACTTTTTTAATACTTCATCAATTCCCCAAGTTTCATAACCTCCACCGAAAACTGGTCTGTACATATAGATATCTTTTTCAACTAATTGCGCAAAATCTTTATCTGGTGTCACCATGTAAGTCTTAAGATTTTTTTGTTTTGCTTTTTTTGCAATTGTTCCAATTATATCATCAGCCTCATAACCTTCCTTTACCACTATTGCAATATTTAATGATTTTAGAATTTTTTCAATGTATGGAACGGCTATTTTAATTGCTTCTGGTGTTTCATCTCTATTTGCTTTGTATTCTTTGAAAATTTTGGTTCTTTCATGACTGCCTCCTTTATCAAAACATACAGCAATATAATCTGGTTTTTCCCTTTTAATAACATCAAAAAGAGAATTAGTAAAACCCATTATGGCTGAGGTATCAACTCCTTTTGAATTTATTCTTGGATTTTTTATAAATGCGTAGTATCCACGAAAAATTAAAGCATATGCATCAACAAGAAAAAGCTTTTTTTTTGTTTCCAAATATCCTAGTTATTAATAAAATTCATACATTTTAAACCCCTAGCTAATAAGATTTTGATTTGCTAGGATTTTTTTTGTCATGTATGCATAAATCACAAGAAATACAAAGCAAATAACAGCTACCCAATAGGATGTTATTATTCCAAAAATATCCGCAAGTTTACCTTGAAGAGGAGGTATTATAGCTCCACCTAAAATCATCATAACTAAAAAAGAGGAGCCTTGTGAAGTATATTTTCCGAGACCTGTAATACTTAGAGAGAAGATACAGGGCCACATGATTGAGCAAAACAAACCTCCTGTTAGAAAAGCAAACAGAGCAATTTGTCCTGAACCAAATATTCCTATTAACATGGCTATTACACCCAAGAAACTAAAAATCCCCATCATTTTAAGGGCATTATCTTTTGCATAATAAAACCCAATAATTTGAATAACAATTAACATAGAAAAAATTCCAATTTCAGGAATTGTTAGGGGATTACTAAACGAATTTACCGCTATTACGACACCAAAAGCAATAAAAGGGGTTAAGACTAATAATATCTTTTTTAAAGATTTTGATATATCAAATGCTCCAATTGACCCTGTCCATCTACCAATCATCAGCCCTCCCCAATATAGTGCAATATATTTTGCGCTTTGTGCTTCGTCAAGAATAGGAAGACCAATTGCATTTAGGCCATTCCCAATATCTGCTTTAAGTAATTCTCCCAAATTACTTTGGATTGTTACCTCAACTCCTACATACGTGAAAATTGCTAACATACCCCAAGCAAGTTGAGGATATTTTAAGGCTCCCCATCCATCGGAATTTTTAGTAGCTGAAAAATATGCTCTGAAAACTAATACAAATACAGAGAGAAGACAAATAATAGTTAGTAGAAGTCTTATTATTTCCAATTCTTCAACAGAGCTATTATCAAAAGCAGAGGTGTATGAGTAAAAAATCCAGCCAAAGCAAAGTGTCATGATAACAGTCATGATAATAAGCATGGTTTTGGCTTTATTGGCAGACTCAAATGGTTCATCATTTTTTGCATCTGGAAGATTTTTTGAAACATAAAAAAATATTGCTACTAACCCAAAAGCAACGGCCACTGCTATATATAATCCTTGAACTGAGCTTAATTTAATAATATCCCAATTAACCTCTGAGGCAGACCCAAATAGTACAAAGGCAATCAGTATTGGACCAATGGCAGTGCCAAAAGAATTGACTCCACCAGCCAAATTTAGTCTGTTTGATCCAGTCGAAGCGTCGCCAAGTGATACCGCAAATGGGTTTGCAGCAGTTTGTTGTAGTGAGAATCCTAATCCAATGATGAATAATGCAACAAGAACATAATAGAAAACTTCAGTATCTCCTTGCTGAGCACCGTTAACCGATGGCCACATTATTACAGCTCCTAGGATGGAAATTATCAAACCATAAATTATTCCTTTTTTATATCCCCAATTATTTAAAATATCTTTTTTAGAATAGCTTGACCAGATAAATAATACTAATGCGCCTACGAAATAAGCTCCATAAAATGCAAATTCGACAAGTTGAGCTTGAAATTGATCTATTTGAAAATAGGTTTTACAGAATGGAATAAAAACACCATTTGAGGCCCCAAAAAAACCCCAAAAGAAAAATACTGTTATCAGTGTAAATAATGCTGGATTATTTTGATTTTTCATAATTTAAATTAGGTTGGTTAGTAAGCTCCAATTTAATAAAAACATAGCTATAAATTGATTCTTAATTTTCAAAGATTTTAACAATATCATCTAAATAATTGATTAACATTGTTTTAACAGAAAATTTTATTAAAATATTATCTTTGTAAATAATTAAGTAGACTTATGGCCAGATTTGGAGACTTGATCAATGTAGAGGTGCCCGTTCTTCTAGAATTTTTTACTGAATGGGATGAAACCTCCAAAATTATGCATCCTGTTGTTAAAGATGTTGCTGCTGCGTTAGGAGATAAGGCTAAGATCATTAAAATTGATGTTGAAAAAAATAATGAACTAGCTGATGCTTTGCGAATTAAAGGGGTTCCTACTTTTATTATATATAAAAGTGGAGAGATGAAATGGCGACAAAGGGGTGAAGAGAGTGCAAACACCCTTATAAATAGAGTTAAAAAGTTTTTTTAGCTACAAAAAGAGATCTAAGTAAGAGTTAAATTCATTCAATACTTCTTTGTAATAATTCTCGTCTTCATACGGTAAAATCGTTTCCACCAAAGATCTGTATCTCTCTATATCGGTGTAAATAAGTTCGGAATATAGAATTTTATTGCTTTCTGACAATCCACTGAAATAGAATAACTTTTCTTGGTATTTTGAAGAAATTAGTGTGAAAATTTTTCTTGCTTTTTTCTTGTCTTTCAATAAATAATAAGAATCAATAAATGGTTCTAATAAAGTATAATATCCATAATCTTCAATAGGCATTTTTTTCATGGTAAAATCTAATAATTCTAACGCCTTTTCCTTTTTGTCTTCAACAATTAATTGCTTGATTAATCTTGAAATATTCCCTCTATATGTAATACTGTTCTTTCTGGATTCTTCGTCTAAATAAATATTATTTTCATTTGGATTGCCCCAACTCCATTTTTTGACTATTTCAATCATTTTTTCAGAGTCAACCCTTCCCATTTCATAAGGGTTTTGAGGATTTATTTTAGTTCTTATAGGAATTAATTTGTAGCACATTCCATCTAATTGAAGGTAATCTTTCATCCAAATATAATCTTCGTCAGAAAACGCTCCACCAGTAAAATAAATGGGGCGCTTCCAATTATTTGTAGAAACTATATCCAGCATTAATAATCTGTTTTTATAAATAGCCTGAGATTTGATTTCAATAATAATCTCATCTTCAATTAATGATCGATCAACTTCATTAACTAGCCCACTTTCAATAACATTATTTTTATTGACGGGGATTTTAATATTTTCTGTAGGTAAAAAATTTGAGTTTAGATCTTGGGATCTAAAACCTGAAATATCATAACCTTGTTGCTTTAATATTTCTCCATATTTATATTTTTTTTCATCTTTTGTAATAAAGTCCATGATAAGATTCAACTCTATCGTGTCATTAGTTATTTCCTCTTTGATAATATAATCTCGGGTACCGTGTTTATAATTATCATGTGTGAGATTTGAAGGAATTGGGTCACTCTCGTAGGCTTTTCTTTTCATTTGATCAATATACCAATCAGTACTCAACAAACTTGTATTTACTACTCTTACATCTGTACGAATGCCTTCAATTTCCTGTGCATACCATAATGGGAACGTATCGTTATCTCCGATCGTAAATAAAATTGCATTTGGATCACATGAATTCAAATAATTTTTTGCCATTGAAAGCGCTGAATATCTTCCACTTCGATCATGATCATCATAATTATTGGCAAATAAATTCACAGGTACAGCAAAAAAACAAATTAGAAATGACAATATTTGAGCAAACCTAATTTTTAATGATGTGAAAATTTTGGAAATATAGTATCCTCCAAGGCCAATAAATATAGAAAAAACATAAAAGGAACCAACTAAAGAATAGTCTCTTTCTCTAGGTTCAAAGGGACGTACATTTGTATATACTTGAATAGCTAATCCAGTAAAAATAAACAATGTAAGAAACACCCAAAAATACTCTTTGTTAACATTATACAAAAAATAACATCCCAAAAGACCAAGAAGAAGAGGTAAAAGAAAATAGGTATTTCTTCCTTTATTATTTATAACATCAGATGGCAAATTTTTCTGTGAAATACCTAAAATAATTTCATCTAAAAAATTTATTCCAGAAATCCAATTTCCATGAAGATCCATCTTGCCTTGAATATCATCTTGCTTTCCAGAAAAGTTCCACATGAAATACCTAAAATACATGTAACCAATTTGGTAATCAATGAGGTAGTATAGGTTTGAAAATAACGATGGTTTTTTTATTTCTAAAAATTGCCCATATTGTTTTAAGAAATTATGAAAATCCTCATAGTCAATATTTCCAGAATTAATTTCATTTTTGAATTCATTTACTAAATTTTTAATACTTTCTTCATTTTTGTAATTAAGTTTAATGTCGAAGTCAAGAAAACCTGTATAATTTAAGTAGTTTTTTGCATGTTCTGAGCTCCACATCCTTGGAAGAAATGAGGCATGATTAGAATTAAAATTTTGAATTGCATTCTTAAAATCATTTACAATTATATATTTACCGTTAATTAAATCTTTTTCATATTTTGGATTGTCATCCTTGTATGGGTTTTCTTTATCTAATCCAGAGTATTGATCTGTGAAAAGAGGTCCATAAAATAAATAAGTTTTTGGATATTGCTCAAGATTATAATAAGCAAGTAATTCTCTCGCATTAGATGGGTTGTTTTCATTAACCACCACATTTGCATTGGCTCTTATAGGAAGAATTAGCCATGAAGAGAAGCCAATCATAATAAATAACACGCAAAGAATAAATGTATTTGTATTAATTAGTTTTTTCTTTTTGGTGTAGTTGATTAAGTAGGTGAAGAAAAGAACAATTATTATAAATGCTATTAAAGTACCAGAATTGAATGGCAAACCAATATTATTTACAAAAAATAATTCCATTGAACTAAAAAACTTCAATACTGAGGGAAGTAATAGTTTGAAAATTGCCATCAGTATAATTACGCCCATTGCATTTGCAATTAAAAAGCTGTAAACAGCCCCAATTGAGTATTTTTTGAAAATTTGCTTATTTTTTTTGAAATAAAAAATTAAAAATAACCCAGGTATTGTTAGTAAGCCCATAAAATGAACCCCAAATGAGAGACCAATAACGAATGAGATTAAAATTAACCACTTATTTCCTCTGTGTAGATCCATATCTCTTTCCCAAAGTAACCCTAAATATATAAGTAAAGACATTATTAATGTTGCCATTGCATAAACTTCAGCTTCAACAGCATTAAACCAAAAACTATCTGTAAATGCAAAAGACATTGAGCCTATAAATGCAGGTCCAAAAATTTTAAGTTTATTTTGCTCACGGTCAAGGTTTTTCAAAAGAATTCCTGAAATTAGCAGTGATATGGTCCAGAACATGATTGCAATAGATAAAGCACTGGCAAAACCACTCATTAAGTTCATGGTAAAACCAATGTTTTCTGCATTTAATGCAAAAATTGAAAATATTGCTCCCAGCATCTGATATAGGGGAGCGCCTGGCGGGTGTCCAACCTGAAGCTTAGACGAAGTAGTTATATACTCACCAGTATCCCAAAAACTCACAGTAGGCTCAGCTGTCAAAAAATAGACTGTAAAGGAAATCAAAAAGCATAACCAGCCTAAATAAAAGTTCCAATTTTTATAGCTATTGAGAGTCATAATTTTTTTTCCAAATTTATTAATAAATAATTAAGAAAATATCCGATTAAACTTAATTAAAGAAAATATTGTTGTTGAAATAAAAATTATTTTAAATTTGCAACCTTAATTGGCCTATGGTGTAACTGGCAACACGTCTGGTTTTGGTCCAGAAGAGTCTAGGTTCGATCCCTAGTAGGCCAACAAGTAGTGAATATTCAATAATATATTTTATTGTATATTTGCGTCACTGATTAATTAAAAATTATGAGGGGACTTACAAGTCCCCTCTTTTTATAGAACAATGTTAGAAGATAAACTTAAAGAAATTTTAGAAGACTGCTTTCAGAATAGAAATGACTTATTTCTTATTGATTTTAAAGTTGTTAATGTAAATGACATAACAATTACTGTTGATGGTGACAATGGTGTAGCAGTAGAAGATTGCATGCAAATTAGTCGGTTTATAGAATCGCAATTGGATCGTGATGAATATGATTTTTCATTAGAAGTTACTTCATGCGGTGCTTACTCAGATTTAGTAAAATTAAGACAATATAAAAAACATTTGGGTAGAGTCTTATTTGTTAAAACACAAAACGAAAACTATGAAGGTATGTTAACAGAATTAAATAAAAACTCAATTGTTTTAAATTGGAAGCAGAGAAAACCAAAAAAAATAGGAAAAGGAAAGGTAACAGTTAATAAATCCGTAGATATCGACTTTGCGGATATTACCGAAGCTAAAGTAAAAGTAAAAATTTAACAATATGGACAATATAACTCTCATTGAATCATTTGCTGATTTTAAAGACGATAAACTTATTGATCGAGTAACATTAATGGCAATTTTAGAAGAAGTTTTTAGAGGTGCCCTTAGAAGAAAATATGGTGACGATGAAAATTTTGATGTAATTATTAATCCAGATAAGGGTGATTTGGAAATTTGGAGGAATAGAATAGTTGTTGAAGATGGCGAGGTGGAGGATGAAAATTTAGAAATTGAAATAACTGAGGCAAGGAAAATTGAGCCTGATTTTGAAGTTGGTGAAGATGTTTCAGAAGAAGTAAAGCTAGTTGATCTTGGCAGAAGAGCTATTCTTGCATTAAGGCAAAATTTAACTTCAAAACTTCATGAACACGACAACACAAATGTATATAAGAAGTTTAAAGAATTAGAAGGAGAAATATACAGCGCTGAGGTTCATCACATAAGGCACAAAGCAATAATACTACTTGATGATGAAGGAAATGAGATAATTATGCCTAAGGATAAGCAGATTCCTTCTGATTTTTTTAGAAAGGGTGATAATATTAGGGGTGTGATTGAGAGTGTTGAGTTAATCGGTACAAAGCCCTCAATTATTTTATCAAGAACTTCTCCATCATTCTTAGAAAAGCTATTTGAGCAGGAAATACCTGAGGTTTTCGATGGATTAATTACAATTAAAAAGGTGGTAAGAATTCCAGGTGAAAAAGCCAAGGTTTCTGTTGATTCTTATGATGATCGTATTGATCCAGTTGGTGCATGCGTTGGGATGAAAGGGTCAAGAATTCATGGAATTGTCAGGGAATTAGGAAATGAAAATATTGATGTGATAAATCACACCAATAATCTTCAATTATTTATTTCAAGAGCCTTAAATCCAGCAAAATTAAATTCGATGAAAATCGATGAAGAAAATAAAAGGGTAGAAGTTATATTAAACCCAGAAGAGGTTAGTAAAGCTATTGGAAGAGGTGGGCACAACATTAGACTTGCCGGCCAGTTAACTGGTTATGAAATTGACGTATTTAGGGAAGGAGTTGAAGAAGATGTTGAACTTACAGAATTTTCAGATGAAATAGAATCATGGATTATTGAGGAACTAGCAAAAGCTGGACTTGATACAGCAAAAAGTGTTTTAGAACAAGATGTGAATGACTTAGTCAAGAGAACTGATTTGGAAGAGGAAACAATAAATGATGTTCTGCGAATTTTAAAAGAAGAGTTTGAAGATTAGATTTTTTTAGATGTCAAAAACAATAAGATTAAATAAAGTACTAAGAGAGTTAAACATTTCGATTGACAGAGTTGCAGAATTTTTGTCTTCCAAGGGGCATTCCATTGAAAAGAGGCCAACCACTAAGATATCACAAGAGCTTTATGATATATTGTGTAACGAATTTCATATAGATGCTGATAAAAAAATAGCATCTCAAGAAGCAGTAGAAGCAAAGAACAAGGAAAAACAAGAGTTAAGGGAAAAGCAAGAAAACCTAGTTTTAGATTCAAAAAAAGAGAGCGAGATTATTAGAGCTTCTTCAAAGGTAGTTCAGTTTAAAAAACTAGGTAAAATTGATTTAGAAATAAAATCACCGGAAACAATTGATTCAAATACTGACGATAAAAACTCAGCAGATAAACCAAGTAATGTTTCAGCTAAAAAAGATAATTATAAAACACTTTCAGGATTAAAATCAACAGGTGAGTCAATAGACCTAGATAAATTTAAAAAAAATGACGAATCTAAAGTGGAGCCTAAGCCGAAGAGAAAAAGGAAAAGAATTTTATCTAAAGGTATTGAAAATAGTCCCAAAGTGTCAATTCCTTCAAAAAATAAATTTAAAGACAAACCTAAAAATATAGTCAAAGAAGAACCAAGTGAGGAAGAGGTTCAGCAGCAGATTAAAGAAACACTGGAAAAACTTCAAGGAAAAACTTCAAAGGGAAAAGCTGCAAAATACAGGAAAGACAAAAGAGATCAACATAAGCTGAAGTCTGAGGAGGAATTAGCTGAGATTGAAAAAGCAAGTAAAATTCTTAAGGTAACCGAGTTTGTCACAGCTAGTGAGTTAGCCTCAATGATGGATGTTTCAACAACAGAAATTATTTCTGCTTGTATGACCCTTGGAATGATGGTGACTTTAAACCAAAGATTAGATGCGGAAACTTTATCGATAGTGGCTGAAGAGTTTGGTTATAAGGTTGAATTTACGACAGCTGAAATTGAAGAAGAAATTGAAGAAGTAGAGTATAACCCTGAGGATCTTGTTCAAAGACCAGCAATAGTCACTGTGATGGGACATGTAGATCACGGTAAGACTTCTTTGCTTGATTATATTAGAAAGGAGAATGTTATTGCAGGTGAATCGGGTGGAATTACTCAGCATATAGGAGCCTATTCCGTTGAATTACCAAATGGAGAAAAAATTACTTTTTTAGATACTCCTGGTCATGAAGCATTTACTGCGATGAGAGCAAGAGGTGCGCAGGTAACAGATTTAGTTATAATTGTAATTGCTGCAGATGATGATATCATGCCTCAAACCAAAGAAGCTATCACTCATGCCCAAGCCGCTGGAGTTCCGATAGTAATTGCAATAAATAAAATTGATAAACCCGATGCCAATCCAGATAAAGTTAAAGAAAGTTTATCTAACATGAATTTGTTAGTTGAGGACTGGGGAGGAAAAATTCAGTCCCAAGATATTTCTGCATTGAAAGGGGATGGTGTAAATGAATTATTAGAAAAGGTTTTGTTAGAAGCTGAATTACTTGAGATAAAAGCAAATCCAAAGATCGATGCAAGTGGTTCAGTTATTGAAGCACTGCTTGATAAAGGAAGAGGCTACGTATCTACTGTTCTAGTTCAATCTGGTACATTGAAAGTTGGAGATTTTGTCTTGGCTGGAAAGAATAGTGGAAAAGTAAAAGCTATGCAAGATGAAAGAGGCAATGAAGTTAAATCTGCAGGGCCTTCAGTTCCTGTTTCTATTTTAGGTTTAGATGGAGCACCTCAAGCCGGGGATAAATTTTCTGTCTACAAAGATGAAAGAGAGGCAAAACAAATTGCAACAAAGAGGGATCAACTTCAAAGAGAACAAACCGTTAGGACGCAAAAACAACTTACACTTGATGAAATTGGAAGAAGAATTGCCATCGGAGAATTTAAAGAGTTTAATATAATTTTGAAAGGTGATGTTGATGGTTCCGTTGAGGCATTAACTGATTCTTTCCAAAAGCTATCAACTGAGGAAATTCAGGTAAATATTATTCACAAAGCAGTTGGAGCAATTACTGAGAGTGATGTTTTATTAGCTTCCGCATCAGATGCTATTGTAATAGGTTTTAACGTTAGGCCAATGGGAAATGCTAGACAAATCGCTGACAAAGAACAAATTGATATAAGAACATACTCAATAATATATGATGCCATCAATGATATCAAAGATGCTATGGAAGGTATGCTTTCTCCAGATTTCAAAGAAGAGATAACAGGATATTGCGAAATTCGAGAGACATTTAAAATTTCTAAAATTGGAACTATTGCCGGATGTATGGTAACAAAAGGAAAAATTTTAAGTAATTCTGAGATTAGATTGATCAGAGATGGAATTGTTACTTACACCGGTGTGTTGTCATCATTAAAAAGATTTAAGGATGATGTTAAGGAAGTTTCAAAAGGATATGATTGTGGACTTCAAGTTAAGGATTACAAGGATTTAAAAATTGGGGATCAAATTGAAGCTTTTGTAAATGTTGCGATAAAAAAGAAAATTTAATTTTCTTCATCCCTGTCTAATTTCCTATCCTCAAAGTTTATTGATTTGGTTGGTTTAAAGATAAACGCATTTGGATATTTTTTTCTTACTTCCAAAATTTCTTTTTCAGCTTCTCTAAGATTATAATAATTACCAATCCAAATTTTATAATTTGGAGCCTCGTATCTAATAATTGCCGAGGAATCATTATATAAAATTTTATATTCACTAATTGTATTTTCAGCTTCATTTCTGCTACCATTAAAAATTTGAATTTTAAAATTTTCAATTTCAGAATTTACTTCTTTTTTTATCTCAATTAATTTCACCAAAGTGGTATCCATATTTATGATCACTTCACCATTTTGGCAAAATAAATCTTTACTAAAAATAAGTAGCAAAAACCAAAGAAAAATTGGCTTAAAACTAAAATTTGGATTGTTAAAAAAAAACATATAAAAAAACTATTATTTAGAATGAATATAAATTACGTTTTTATGATTAATATTACTAAATTTATAAATAAAATAAACATTATACGCCGTATTTTTGTGCAAGATTTTAACAGGAGTTTTTTTTGAATGAATTCAAAAATATCTAGAAGATTCTTTTTTACAAATTTGTTTAATCATTCTAAGACCTTAAGCAACACCTTTTTACGCGCTTCAATTTTAATTTTTGCCTTTTTATTTTCAGCTGCTATATTTTCTCAAGATGGTGATCCTGTCGCTGGGAAAGCCCTATTTAATTCCAATTGTGCATCTTGTCACAAGTTAGATAAAAAAATGACTGGTCCCGCCTTAAGAAATGTCGAAGCTAGACTTTTAGAAGATGAAGGATTGGATAGAGATTGGCTGTATAAGTGGATTAGAAATAGTAACTCGTTAATTAAGTCTGGAGATGATTATGCAAACAGAATTTATCTAGAGTATAACAGGGCCGCCATGACTGCATATCCGCAGTTGACAAATGTTGATATTGATAATATTTTAGCATATACTGCACAAGAAAAAGTAGTTCCAAAGCCTGTTGCTACTGCAGTAGCTGCTGCTGTTGGCCCTACAAACAGTACCGGGTTAACTGATGAAATCATTTTAGGTGTCTTTACTGTTTTATTCTTATTACTTTCTGTTGGTTTAATTGTAGTCACTAAGACTTTACGGGATTTAGCCAAAACAAAAGGAGTAAAAATTGAAGAAAAGAAAAAAGGTAAACCAATATGGAAATCTTATATAGAAAACCAGTTTTTAATGCTGTGTACAGCGGTGTTATTTTTACTTGTTAGCGCATACGGATTTTATGGGTGGGCAATGCAGGTTGGAGTTAATCAGGGATATATGCCAATACAGCCAATTCATTATTCACATAAAATTCACTCAGGTGATAACAAGATTGATTGTAATTATTGCCACTCTTCTGCAAAGGTTAGTAAGCATTCTGGTATTCCATCGCTGAATATTTGTATGAATTGTCATAAAAGTATATATGAATATAATGGTGAGACTACTGAAGAATATTCAAAAGAATTTTATGATGGTGAAATTCAAAAATTGTACAAAGCAGTCGGATGGGATGATGAGGCGCAAGAATATACCGGTGTCACTTATCCTGTAAAATGGGTTAGAATACACAATTTGCCAGACTTTGCTTATTTCAATCATGCACAGCATGTTTCAGTTGCTGGTATTGAGTGTCAAACTTGCCATGGGCCTGTTGAAGAAATGGAAATTATGTATCAACACTCGTCTTTGACAATGGGTTGGTGTATCAACTGTCATCGTGAAACTAATGTAAAGGTAAAGGACAATGAATATTATGATAAAATTCACAAAGAGCTTTCAAAAAAGTATGGAGTTGAACAATTAACAGCTGCTCAAATGGGTGGTTTGGAATGTGGTAAATGTCATTATTAAATATTTGATACAGATGTCAAAAAATAAAAAATATTGGAAAAATTTAGCAGAGCTCAACTCTGCAAATGACAATGTATTCGAAAAATTGAGAAATGATGAGTTTACTCAAGAAATTCCTGTTGATGAAATTTTAACGGATCCTAATAACTTAGAAAACTCAAACACATCCCGTAGAGACTTTTTAAAGTATATTGGGTTTAGTACAGCTGCAGCAACACTAGCTGCTTGTGAGGGACCTGTCGTAAAATCAATTCCATATGTAGTTCAGCCAAAAGAAATTATTCCCGGTATAGCTAACTACTATGCAACAACAATCGCAAATGGTTTTGATTTTGCAAATATCTTAATTAAAAATCGTGAAGGAAGACCAATTATGGTTAAAAAGAACTCTCTTGCAGATGACTCAATGTCTGCTAACGCTAGAGTTCATGCCTCTGTTTTAGATCTTTATGACAATACTAGGCTAGTACAGCCTATGAAAGATAATTTACCTGTTTCGTGGTTTACATTTGAATATGAAACATTGTCAGAATTGCAAAGGTTGTCACAAGAAAAAAAGGAAATAGTCTTATTGACCCAAACATTTGCTAGTCCTTCAACTAAAAATTTAATTGAGAAGTTTAAAGCAAAATTTAAGTCAGCAAGTCACATTACTTTTGATTCAATTTCTGAGTCTGAAGCATTAGATGCTTTTGAGGAAAGATATGGAATTAGGGGGCTTTCAAACTATGATTTTTCAAACACCAAACTTATTGTGTCAATTGGAGCTGATTTCTTGGGAGACTGGCAAGGGGGAGGATTTGATTGCTCTTACACTAAGGGGAGGATACCAGATGATGGAAAAATGTCAAGACATATTCAGTTTGAATCCAATATGACTCTTTCTGGAGCAAACGCTGATCTGAGAGTTCCTCTTAAAATTAATGAACAGAAGTTAGTACTCATTGAAATTTATAAATCCCTTTTTGGAGATAATAAAGTAAAATTAGAATCTAATCTTCAATTTAATGAAAAGCTTAAAAAAATAGTTGAAAAAACAATCAAAGAGCTAAAGTCTGCCAAAACTGGGGCAGTTGTAATCACAGGTATTCAAGAGAAAGAGTATCAGCTTGCCGCTCTTGAAATAAATGAAAAAATCAAGAGTATTGCATTCAAACCCAATGAAACAATTTTAACAAGATCCTCAAACAATAAATCCTTTGATGACATGGTTATTAGAATGAATGAAGGTAAGGTAGGTGCTGTGATTACCGCTGGTATAAATCCGGTATATTCTTTGGCTGATTCAAAAAGCTTTATTCAAGCCTTTAAAAATTTAGAATTATCCATTTGTTTCTCCCAAAAAAATGATGAAACAGCTTCTCTGTCAAAATATGTGGCTGCAAGTAATCATTACTTAGAGTCATGGTGTGATTATGAATTCAAAACGGGTGAATACTCTCTTGCCCAACCAGTTATTAGAACATTATTTAATACAAAACAATTTCAAGATTTATTATTAGTTTGGGCTGGTTCTAAGTCTTCATTCCATGATTTTATAAAAGCTAATTGGAAAAAAAATATTTTAGAAAATGGAAATTGGAATCAGTCCCTTCATGACGGAATATTTAATAGAAAATCAAAAAATATTTCAAAAGGAAACTTTATATCTCAAAACAGAATTTCTTCAAAAAAATTAAAATATTTTCAAATAAATCAAGATTCAAATCTGAATAAACTAGAATTAAACCTTTATTCAAAAACAGGAATGGGTGATGGACAACAGGCAAATAATCCCTGGCTACAAGAATTTCCTGACCCATTAACCAGAGCAACT
Source organism: uncultured Bacteroidota bacterium (assembly GCA_902525795.1). Taxonomy (GTDB): domain Bacteria; phylum Bacteroidota; class Bacteroidia; order Flavobacteriales; family Flavobacteriaceae; genus MED-G13. Next base: position 25,648 of record CABZIT010000006.1, on the reverse strand, counting down.
TGGGATAATTATTTAACAATTTCTGAGCATGATGCAAAAAATCTAAATCTATTACTTGAATCAAGTACATTTTTCAAACAATCAAGAAATAATGCTAACGGAGGTTTAAATGGAAAATATGCCATAATAAAACTAAACTCAAAAACAATAAAAGTTCCGGTAATGATTCAGCCTGGTCAAGCCAAAGGTACCGTCGGGCTCTCCTATGGTTATGGAAGAAGCAAAGGTCTGAAAGAAGAAATGATGACTGGAGTTAACGCATTTTATTTTTATGAAAATTTCAACTCCTTCCAGCTCATTGAAATTGAAGCTACCGAGGATATACATGAGTTTGCATGTATGCAATTACAAAATACACTGATGGGTAGGGGGGACATAATTAAAGAAACAACGCTCGAAGTTTTTAATACCAAAAATGTAGACGTTTGGAATAAGCAAGCTGTAGTTTCACTAAATCATATTGAAACCCCTGTATCTTCTCCAGATGTTGATTTATGGCAAGAGTTTGATAGATCAATTGGGCATCACTTTAATTTGTCAATTGATTTAAATGCTTGTACTGGTTGTGGAGCTTGTGTGATTGCCTGCCATGCAGAAAATAACGTTCCTGTTGTAGGCAAGATTGAGGTTAGAAAAAGCCGTGACATGCATTGGTTAAGAATTGACAGATACTATTCTTCAGAAAATTCTTTTGAAGAAGATAATAATAAAAAAGATAATATAAGCGGTTTGGAAAGTTCCTTGACATCTTTTGGTGAGCTTGAAAATCCCTCTGACAACCCACAGGTTGCATTTCAGCCAATTATGTGTCAGCACTGTAATCATGCTCCTTGTGAAACAGTATGCCCAGTAGCAGCGTCAAGTCACGGAAGACAAGGACAAAACCATATGGCATACAATAGATGTGTTGGCACAAGATATTGTGCAAATAATTGTCCTTACAAAGTCAGAAGATTTAATTGGTTTTTATACAATGGTAATGATGAATTTGATTATCACATGAACAATGACCTTGGACGTATGGTAATTAACCCTGATGTTACTGTTCGTTCAAGAGGAGTTATGGAAAAGTGTTCATTTTGTATCCAAAATACACAAGCCGTAATACTTAAAGCAAAGCTAGAAGGAAGGCCTGTTGCAGCCGGTGAGTTTAATGATACTTGTGCTTGTGCATCAGCATGTTCTACTGGGGCCATGAGATTTGGAGATATTAATGAAGAGGGAAGTAAAATTGCAGAACTTAAAAATAATAAAAGAGCCTATCACCTTTTAGATGCAGTTGGTACTAAGCCAAATGTAGTTTATCAGGTTAAGGTTAGAAATATCAAACAAAAGAGCTAAATATGGGATCTCATTTTGAAGCACCGATAAGAAGACCACTTGTGGCAGGAGAAAAGTCCTATCATGATGTAACAGTTGATATCGCAAGACCAATTGAGACTCGTGCTAACAAGCAATGGTGGATTGTTTTTTTAATATCTCTTGCCATGTTTCTATGGGGTCTTGGCTGGATAATTTACACTGTTTCAACTGGTATCGGAGTTTGGGGATTAAATAAAACTGTAGGATGGGCATGGGACATTACTAATTTTGTTTGGTGGGTTGGTATTGGTCATGCAGGAACACTAATTTCTGCGGTTCTTTTAATTTTTAGACAAAAATGGAGAATGGCAATAAATCGTTCTGCCGAGGCAATGACAATTTTTTCTGTTATTCAAGCAGGCCTTTTCCCAATAATTCATATGGGTAGACCATGGCTTGCCTATTGGATGCTTCCAATTCCAAATGGTTTTGGATCATTGTGGGTTAATTTTAATTCACCTCTTTTATGGGATGTTTTTGCTATATCAACTTATCTTTCTGTATCACTTGTTTTTTGGTGGACAGGATTATTACCCGACTTTGCTATGATCAGAGATAGAGCTGTAAAGCCATTTCAAAAAAGGATTTACAGTATTTTGAGTTTTGGTTGGTCAGGAAGAGCCAAGGACTGGCAAAGATTTGAAGAAGTTTCTTTAGTTCTTGCAGGTTTAGCAACTCCATTAGTCCTTTCTGTACATACAATTGTTTCGTTCGATTTTGCAACATCCGTTATCCCAGGATGGCATACTACAATTTTTCCTCCTTATTTTGTTGCTGGTGCAATTTTTTCTGGTTTTGCAATGGTCCAAACTTTGCTAATAATTATGAGAAAGGTTTGTAATATGGAACAGTATATCACTTTGCAGCACATTGAGCTCATGAATATAGTAATTATGATTACGGGATCTATCGTTGGGGTCGCATATATAACAGAATTATTTATTGCTTGGTATTCAGGTGTAGAGTATGAACAATATGCATTTCTTAATAGGGCAACAGGCCCATACGCTTGGGCATATTGGGCGATGATGAGCTGTAATGTCTTTTCGCCTCAATTTATGTGGTTTAAAAAATTAAGAACCAGTATCATGTTTTCGTTTTTTATTTCAATAGTCGTAAATATAGGCATGTGGTTTGAAAGGTTTGTAATTATTGTAACCTCATTACACCGTGATTATTTGCCATCCTCTTGGACAATGTTTTCTCCAACAGTTGCTGATATAAGCATATTTATTGGAACAATTGGATTCTTCTTCGTGCTTTTTTTATTATATGCCAGAACTTTTCCGGTGATTGCTCAAGCGGAGGTAAAAACAATATTAAAAAGTTCTGGGGAAAAATATAAAAAATTAAGAGATTCGGGAGAATCTTTAGTGGGTACTGGAGCTGATATTAGAACCTCAAAGATCAATTTAATTAAAGTTTAATATGGCATCCAAAAACACATATTATGCCTTGTATAACGATGATGACATTTTACTATCTGCGGTTAAGAAAATTAGAGAAAGTAAAATTTATATTGAGGAAATTTATACTCCTTTCCCTGTGCACGGTTTAGATAAAGTAATGGGCTTAAAGGAGACTCGTCTTGCAATTGCAGCCTTCCTTTACGGATGCATTGGAATAGCTGTTGGATCATTTATGATGTATTATATCATGATAGTTGACTGGCCACAAAATATTGGAGGTAAGCCAAGTTTTACTTTTCTTGAAAATATGCCTGCATTTGTCCCAATTATGTTTGAAATGACTGTATTTCATGCAGCCCATTTGATGGTAATAACTTTTTATTTAAGAAGTAGAATGTGGCCAATGAAAAAGGCTGAAAATCCTGATCCAAGAACTACGGACGACCATTTTCTAGTTGAAATTACCAGTGATAAAACTGAAGCTACATTAAAAAAGTTTTTAATACAAACAGGTGCTGTTGAAATAAATAAACCAAGTGAATAACATGAAGTATACACGCCTATTCATATTATTATTTTTGCTACAATCTTGTTGGGGAGAAAAGGGTGAGCCTAATTACGAATATATGCCCAACATGTATGAGCCTCTTAGTTATGAGGCTTATTCAGAAAACTTTATTTATGATGATAATCTTTCTGCAAGAATCCCTGTTAAAGGTACAATCCCAAGAGGTTATTCTTTGTATGAGTATGAAGACACAAATGAAGGTTATGATTTAGCAAAAAAAGAACTATCAAACCCCTTTTCGTTAGTTGAAAAAGATTTTTTGAGAGCGAAAGAATTGTACACTGTGCACTGTGGCATATGTCATGGAGCAAAAGGAGCAGGCCAGGGAATTTTAGTCAAAAGAGAAAAAATTCTTGGTGTTCCAAGTTATGCTGATCCAGGAAGGGCAATTACATCTGGCAGCACTTATCATGTAATATACTATGGTAAAAATTCAATGGGATCTTATGCGAATCAACTTAATGAAAAAGAGAGATGGTTGGTTACAGATTATGTAATGAAATTAAAGTCGGATTTAAGTAAATAAATTTAGAATGTATACTTTTTCAAATAAATTAAAAATATTTTCGATTGCTTTAATTGTTATCGGAGCCCTTGGATGGTTTTACTCTTACTCAGTCTCTCATATTACCTTAGATGAAGTTAAAACAATGCTTGCTTCTGAATCTCATCACGGACATTCTCACTCTGCAATTGAAAAGGAAAACGAAATGCATCATAATGAGTATGTTGATGGGTACAATTCTAAAAATCATGACTCTGCTCATTCAAAAAAAGATCATGGTCATGAAAAAGATCATGCAGAGCATGTGTTACACCAAATACATAATAGACCCTATGCAGCGTTATATGTAGCAGCATTCTTTTTCATGATGATATCATTAGGTGTTTTGGCATTCTATGCAATTCAATATGCTTCGCAAGCGGGATGGTCACCTGTTTTATTTAGGGTTATGGAATCAATAACTTATTACCTGCTTCCAGGTTCGTTAATTGTACTTTTAATTGCAGTTCTTGGTGATAAACATATTTTTATTTGGATGGATCCTGAAGTAGTTGCTTATGATGAAATTATTCAGGGGAAATCTGCGTGGTTAAATAAAAATTCATTCGTAATTAGGGGCTTAATTTACATTGCTGGCTGGTCGTTATATAGATATTTTACAAGAAAGTTTTCAATTGCTCAGGATAAAGCGAGTGATAACAAAAATTTTAAAAGGAATTTTCAAATTTCAGCTGGATTCTTGGTGTTTTTTATATATACTGAGTCAATGATGTCTTGGGACTGGATTATGAGCGTTGATCCACACTGGTTTAGCACCCTTTTCGGATGGTATGTTTTTGCAAGTATGGCTGTAAGTGGGATTACTGTTATAGCATTAATAACCATATATTTAAAATCAAAGAACCTGCTAAATTTTGTCAATGATAGTCACTTGCATGACCTTGCAAAATTTATGTTTGGGTTTAGTGTATTTTGGGCATACTTATGGTTTTCACAATTTATGTTAATTTGGTATGCAAATATCCCTGAAGAGGTCACTTATTTTGTTACCAGGATTGAAATGTATCCAATTCCTTTTTTCACTATGTTTTCTCTGAATTTTATTTTTCCATTTTTGGTATTAATGAACAGTGATTACAAAAGAGTCCCCATATTTATAGTTATGGCAGGTATTGTAATTTTAATTGGACATTACATGGATGTATATATGATGATTATGCCAGCAACAGTTGTTGATAGATATGGATTTGGAATTGCTGAAATTAGTTCCATATTAATATTTTTAGGCTTATTTTTGTTGTTTGTTTTTTATTCATTATCAAAGCATGAATTATTGGCAAAAGGGAATCCTATGATTAAAGAAAGTGAAAATTTTCATTACTAATATTTAAGAGAATTAATGACATCTATTTTTGTAATACTGATTCTAATTTTCATTTCCATCTCATTGTGGCAGATGATTAAAATCTTTGATTTGTCAAAGGCCATTTCTGGTGTCAAGATTGATGATTCTCAAATTGCAAATGATAAAGATAACACCACTCAAGCAAAGTTGATGCTTGCATTTCTTGCTTTCATATATGCGATAACAATTTTTTCAATCGTAAAATATGGGAAGTTCCCTCTTATATCCAACGCCGCCTCCGAACATGGTGAAAAAATTGACACTTTAATGATTTGGACATTAGCATTAATATTCATTGTGCAAATCATAACTCAATTTCTATTATACTATTTTTCATTTAAATACAAGGGTAGAAAAGATTCGAGAGCCTTATTTTACACAGATAACCATAAATTAGAATTATTGTGGACTGTCATTCCAGCTATTGTTTTAACCGGTTTTATCACTTACGGTTTATTAACATGGTCTGATGTTATGAACTTGCAGAAAGACAATGATCCTATGGTGGTAGAATTATATGCACAACAATTTAATTGGAAAGCAAGATATGCAGGTGATGATAATGTGCTTGGTAAATCTAATGTTAGATTAATAGATATTGACAGAGCCAATATATTAGGCTTGGATGAAAATGATCCCAACGCACAAGACGATGTGATAACCACTGAATTACATTTGCCAGTAAATAGACCAATTTTATTTATCATGCGCTCTCAGGATGTTATTCACTCTGCTTATATGCCACATTTTAGGGCTCAAATGAATTGTGTCCCTGGAATGGTTACTAAATTTTCATTTACACCAACAGTAACCACAAAAGAAATGAGGGAAAATCCTTCAATGATTGATAAAGTAATCAATATAAACAATATTAGAGAAGAAAAGAGTAAAGAACTCGCCCAGATTGGTGAGGAACCATTAGATCCATACCAATTTGATTATTTGTTACTTTGTAATAAAATTTGCGGAAAATCACATTATAACATGCAAATGAAGATTATAGTAGAAACGGAAGATGAGTTTAATAATTGGTATAAAAATCAAACTTTGTTTAAAAATTCATTAATCGCACAAAATTAAAGAAATGGCAGAATATATAGAATTTGAAAAAGATCATCACGAGCATCACCATAAGGAGACATTTATAACTAAATATATCTTCAGTCAAGATCACAAGATGATTGCAAAACAATATTTGTTTACAGGAGTATTTTTCATGGGTATTATCGGAATACTTATGTCAATGTTAATGAGAATGCAAATCGCATGGCCTGAGCAACCCAATATTATTTTTGATTTTATTCTTGGTAAGTGGGCTCCTGAGGGTGTGATGGATGCCGATATATATCTAGCGCTCGTTACCATGCATGGAACAATAATGGTATTTTTTGTATTAACAGCAGGACTGAGTGGGACATTCAGTAATCTGCTTATACCCTTACAGCTGGGAGCGAGAGATATGGCATCTGGATTTTTAAATATGCTGGCATACTGGTTGTTTTTTATATCTACAGTTTTGATGGTTAGTTCAATTTTTGTCGAAGCTGGACCAGCTGCTGCCGGATGGACTATATATCCACCACTGAGTGCATTGGAATTAGCCCAACCAGGTTCAGGTTTAGGAATGACTCTTTGGTTGGTTTCTATGGCATTTTTTATTGCTTCTTCATTACTCGGTTCATTAAACTACATAGTTACGGTTATTAACTTGAGAACGAAAGGAATGTCTTTGACTAGAATGCCGTTAACAATATGGGCCTTCTTTGTAACAGCCATAATTGGAGTTATTTCATTTCCCGTTTTATTATCTGCAGCACTTCTTTTAATTATGGATAGAAGTTTTGGTACTTCTTTCTTTTTATCGGATATTTTTATTCAAGGTGAGGTTTTACATTACCAAGGTGGCTCTCCTGTTTTATTTGAGCATTTATTTTGGTTTTTAGGTCATCCTGAGGTTTATATAGTTTTATTACCCGCTCTTGGAATTGCATCTGAGGTAATTGCAACCCATGCCCGAAAGCCTATATTTGGCTATAAAGCAATGATTATTTCTATTTTGGCTATTGCTTTTTTATCCACTATTGTTTGGGGTCATCATATGTTTATCACAGGAATGAATCCGTTTTTGGGATCAGTATTTACTTTTACAACACTTTTGATTGCAATCCCATCTGCTGTTAAGGCATTCAATTACATAACGACCTTATGGAAAGGAAATATTCAATTCAATCCGCCAATGCTATTTGCTATTGGATTTGTTTCCACCTTTATTACCGGAGGTTTGACCGGCATAATATTAGGAGATAGTGCTTTGGATATAAATGTTCATGATACTTATTTTGTAGTGGCTCATTTCCATTTGGTCATGGGTATTTCGGCATTATATGGAATGCTGGCTGGTATGTATCATTGGTTCCCACTGATGTTTGGTAAAATGATGAATAAAAATTTAGGATACATTCATTTTTGGGTTACTGCAATTTCTGCATATGGTGTCTTTTTCCCAATGCATTTTATTGGTATGGCAGGGTTACCAAGAAGATACTATTCAAATACCAATTTCCCATTATTTGATGATCTTGCTGATACTAATCAAATTATCACCATGTTTGCTTTACTCGGTGCATCTGTCCAGTTGGTATTTTTATATAATTTCATTTACAGTATGTTTTATGGAAAAAAGGCTCCACAAAATCCGTGGAAGTCAACAACTTTGGAATGGACTGCATCACAAAAACAGATCCATGGTAATTGGCAAGGTAAAATTCCCCAAGTCTTTAGATGGCCATATGACTACAGTAAGCCAGGATATAAAGAAGATTTTGTACCCCAACATATGCCTCTAAAAAAGGGTGAAGAAGAGTACTAGATTAATAACTATTCTCCCTTTCAATTGATCTTTTTATTATCCGGAAGAGAATTATTTTATTAAATTGTACAAAATATTGGAATCTTTAACAGATGAATGAAAATCTTAATCCCAGCTCTGAAAATTTATCTCCAAGTGAAAAAGAATTTGAAAATAATTTACGACCAAATTCATTTGCTGAATTTCAGGGTCAAAACCATGTGATCGATAATTTAAAGATTTTTGTTCAAGCTGCAAATGAAAGAAATGATGCACTTGATCACACACTTTTTCATGGACCACCTGGTTTAGGTAAAACTACATTAGCAAATATTTTAGCCAAAGAACTAGATGCAGATATTAAGATAACATCTGGACCGGTTTTAGATAAACCAGCTGACTTAGCTGGCTTGCTCACCAATTTAAATAAAAGAGATGTTTTATTTATTGATGAAATACATAGGCTAAGTCCCGTTGTAGAGGAATATTTGTACTCTGCCATGGAAGATTATAAAATTGATATAATGATTGAATCTGGCCCTAATGCCAGATCTGTTGAGTTAAATCTTGAACCCTTTACATTAGTTGGTGCAACTACAAGATCTGGTTTATTGACAGCTCCAATGAGAGCTCGTTTTGGCATTAATAGTAGGCTTAAATATTATGATGCGAAGTTATTATCTGTCATCATTCAAAGAAGTGCAAAGATATTGGATGTAAAAATATCAATGGAAGCTGCAATTGAAATTGCGAGTAGAAGTAGAGGAACCCCCAGAATTGCAAATTCATTATTAAGAAGAGTTAGAGATTTTGCACAAATCAAGGGGGATGGTAAAATTGAAATTAATATTACTAAGTCTAGTCTTAAGGCACTAAATGTTGATGTAAATGGTTTGGATGAAATGGATAATAAAATTTTATCTACATTGATTGATAAGTTTTCTGGCGGCCCCGTGGGATTAACAACATTGTCAACAGCTGTTAGTGAAAACCCAGAAACAATTGAGGAAGTGTATGAACCCTTTCTTATTCAACAAGGATTTATTATGAGAACACCACGAGGAAGGGAGGCTACAAACCTTGCATATAAGCATCTAAATAGGGAGAAAGATTCGCATCAGAAAGGACTCTTCTAATTTTTTTATGACTACGACTGAAAAAGATAGAATTGCTAGTGCTATAAAGTCAGAATCCATTAGACTTGGTTTTATTTCGTGTGGAATTAGTAAAGCTGAGTTTTTAGAAGAGGAAGCAGAAAGATTAGAGAATTGGTTAAAGAGAGGTATGCATGGAAAGATGTCATACATGGAAAGAAATTTTGACAAGAGGTTAGACCCAACCTTACTTGTTGAAGGAGCTAAAAGTGTGATATCTCTTTCATATAATTATTATCCACAAACAAAAATTGATGATACTGATTTTAAGATTTCAAAGTATGCTTATGGTAAAGATTATCATTTTGTGATAAAAGAAAAACTAAAAAATTTATTAGAATTTATTAGAGAAGAAGTAGGTGATGTTCACGGCAGAGTTTTTGTAGATTCTGCCCCAATTTTAGAAAGAGCTTGGGCTAAAAAAAGTGGATTGGGTTGGATAGGTAAAAACTCAAATTTAGTTTCTAAGAAAATCGGCTCATATTTCTTTTTATGTGAAATAATTTTAGATTTAGAGTTAACATATGATCATCAAGATTTTGATCATTGTGGAACATGTACTGCCTGTATTGATGCATGCCCTACTCAAGCTATTGAACAACCACGTGTAGTGAATGGTAGTAAGTGCATTTCTTATCACACCATTGAGTTAAAAGAGAACATTCCTAATGAATTCAAGGGTAAATTTGATGATTGGATTTTTGGATGTGATATTTGTCAAGATGTATGCCCATGGAATCGTTTTTCAAAATCACATAATGAACCATTATTTAATCCAGATGATGATTTGAGATTAATGGATAAAAGAGATTGGCTTGATATGACAAAGGAAACATTTGATAAGGTTTTTAAAAAATCCCCATTAAATAGAACTGGTTTTGATGGAATCAAAAGAAATATTGAGTTCTTAAAAAAAGTATAAATTCAATTTATTATATTAATTTGCCTGACAAAATTTACTAGATCATGATTACTCACCTCAAAGGTAAGTTAGTAGAAAAATCACCAACTAATGTTGTGATTGAAGTTAATGGCATTGGTTACTGGGTTAATATTTCATTGACAACATTCTCACAAATACCCGATAATGAGAATATAAAGTTATATACCCACCTTCAAATTAAGGAAGATTCGCACTCTTTATATGGATTTTATTCCAAAAAAGAGAGAGAGATATTTAGATTACTCATTTCAGTAAGTGGTGTTGGTACAAGTACCGCAAGAACAATGTTATCTTCTTTGGATCCACAGCAAGTTGTAGAGGCGATATCCTCAAATAATGTTTCAATTGTTCAGTCTGTAAAAGGAATTGGAAGTAAAACAGCACAAAGGTTAATAATTGAATTGAGGGATAAAATTTTAAAAATTTATGATCTGGATGAGACTTATGTTAATTCTAACAATACTACGAGAGAAGAAGCGTTATCTGCATTAGAGGTTCTTGGAATAAATAAAAAATCATCTGAAAGATTAGTTGACAACATCATCAAAGAAAATCAAGATATTTCGGTTGAGGAAATTATTAAAGAAACCTTGAAAAATATTTAATCTAGATAATGTATTTTTTTTTAAAAAATTTTTCATTAACAGTAATTATTTTACTCTGTACTACATTTTTTAGTACTATTCTTGCCCAACAAATAGAGGCAGATTTAGGAGAATTATACATTCCCTATCCACCATCATTTGTTGATAATTATGAATATGATAGTGCAAGTGATTTATATTATTATAATGTCAAGGTTGGAGATTATGATATTAATTACCCCATAATATTATCTCCAGAAGAATACAGAAAACTAAAACTTAAAGAAGATTTAAAGGAATATTATAAATCTAAAATTGATGCTGCTGAGGGTAAGAAAGACGGAACGGATGAAGATCAAAAAAATCTAATTCCTGAGATTTATGTTAATTCTCAAGTATTTGAATCTATTTTTGGAGGTAATACAATTCAGGTTGTTCCTCAAGGATCTTTGGAAGCTGATTTTGGGATTTTATACACAAAACAAGATAACCCCGCTTTTTCACCAAGAAATCGAAGTAACTTAACTTTTGATTTTGATCAAAGAATCGGTCTAAGCTTGTTAGGAAAAGTAGGCACCCGGGTTCAATTGAATGCAAATTTTGATACGCAGTCAACTTTTGATTTTCAAAATTTATTGAAGCTGGAGTACGAACCTTCTGAAGATGATATTATCCAAAAAATTGAATTGGGAAATGTAAGTATGCCTCTCAATAATTCACTTATCTCAGGTGCTCAAAGTTTATTTGGTGTTAAAACAGAGCTTAAATTTGGTAAAACTAGAATAAAAGCGATCTTCTCTGAACAAAAATCTGAATCTAGGTCAGTTACTTCGCAAGGAGGCGGTACAGTTCAAGAGTTTGAATTTCGTGCTTTAAATTACGATGAAAATAGAAATTTCTTTCTGAGTCACTATTTCCGAAATAAATACGACGAAGCTTTATTAAATTATCCTTTTATTAATTCAAATATTCAAATAACTAGGTTAGAGGTTTGGGTTACAAATAGAAATAGTCAGTTAAATGATACTAGAAATATACTAGCTTTACAGGACTTGGGAGAGTCTGATAATATTTCATCAGATGTTAATTTACTAGCTGCTACTGGTTCATATCCTGATAATTCAAATAATAGTTTTGATCCAACAATCATTGGGAATGCTAATTCCCAATTGACAAACTCTGTGAGAGATGTTGCCACTGTGCAATCAGGAATATTGGTGCCGAATATTAATGAGGGAATTGATTATGGAAAATTAGAGAATGCAAAAAAATTAAGGGAAAATCTAGATTACACATTTCATTCACAATTGGGATATATTTCTTTAACTCAAAAACTTGAAAATGACGAAATTCTTGCAGTTGCTTTCCAATATACAGTTGGAGATCAAGTTTTTCAGGTTGGAGAATTTGCAAATGACGGAGTTCAAGCAACACAAGTAACAAATAATGTTAATGATGATAATATACAAGTAAACTCAAATAATTTAATTTTAAAATTATTGAAAAGTACGGTAACCAGCGTTGATGAACCTATGTGGGATTTAATGATGAAAAATATTTATAATACTGGTGCTTTTCAACTTGAAAAAGAAGATTTTAAATTGAATATTTTTTATAAGGAAACCTCAGAATTAAATTACATTCAAGAAATTGATGGCACCCCATTTCCAGATCCAATTGCCGGATCATCTCTTATAAATGAGATTCCACTATTGAGTTTTTTTAACTTGGATAGGTTAAATTATAATAATGACCCTCAGTATAATGGAGATGGGTTTTTTGATTTTGTTGAAAATCTAACTGTGATCCCACAAACAGGTAAAATTATTTTCACCAAAGTTGAGCCATTTGGTAGTTATTTATTTGAAAGATTGAGACTAACACCAAGTGAAGATTATGATGGAGATTCGAATATAATAACTAACTATAATTTAAATCAAAAGAAATATGTTTATCATTCATTATATAATTCTACAAAAACAGCTGCAGAGCAAGAATCTGAAAAAAATAAGTTTTTAATTAAGGGAAAATATAAATCATCATCAGGAACTGGCATCCCAATTGGAGCTTATAATGTTCCCAGAGGTTCTGTACAGGTGACAGCCGGAGGTCGTACATTGGTTGAGGGTGTTGACTATACTGTAAATTATCAATTGGGGACTGTTCAAATTTTGGACCCTGGACTACAAGCATCGAATACTCCTATAAATGTGAGTGTTGAAAATAATGCAATGTTTGGGCAGCAGACAAAAAGATTTTCCGGAATTAATATTGAACATCAGTTTAATGAAGAATTGATCATCTCAGGCACCTTGTTAAATCTTCATGAAAGACCTTTGACTCAAAAGGCAAATTTTGGAACGGAGCCAATTAATAACACAATATTTGGTTTTGATGGTGTATTTTCAAAAGAAATGCCTTTATTTACAAGACTAGTTAACAAGCTTCCAAATATTCAAACAGATGTTCCTTCCAATCTTTCAGTTCGTGGGGAAATTGCATATTTAATCCCTGGTGCCCCCAAAGGCAATAACTTTAGAGGAGAAGTAACATCTTATATTGATGATTTTGAAGGATCACAAAATACAATTAATTTACTAACACCCCAATCCTGGTCATTGTCAAGTAGACCAATAGGTTTGGGAAATATATATGTAGAGGGTAGTGAAGATGATAATGGGATTCAAAATGGTTATGATAGAGCATTATTAAATTGGTATTCAATTGATCCGGTTTTTTATAGTAGTCAAAGGCCAGCTGAGATTACAGATGAAGATTTATCAAATCTATACTCAAGACGGATTTTCATAGATGAAATTTTCCCGCAAGTTGATTTAGTTCAAGGTCAGACATCTGTCATAAATTCTTTGGATTTAAATTATTACCCAAATTTAAGAGGTCCTTATAATATGGATCCTGAGACAAATGATGGAATCATTAACAACCCAGAAGATGCTTGGGCAGGAATTACAAGATTGATTAATACAACAGATTTTGAACAAGCAAATGTTGAATATATTGAGTTTTGGTTGATGGATCCATTTTTAAATGACAACCAAAATAACGGCGGTACATTAACATTTCACTTAGGTAATATTTCTGAGGATATATTAAAAGATGGCAGAAAACAATATGAAAATGGATTGCCAGAAGATGGGGATATTAGCTTACTACCACCAACAGTTTGGGGCTCTGTTGTTCCTCAAAATCAGTCTTTAGTTTATGCATTTGCTTCATCAGGTGATGCTAGAACAAATCAGGATGTTGGATTTGACGGATATGATGATTTTGAAGAAGCGCAACAGTTTGATTCTTTTTCAGAACTACAAGATCCATCAAATGATAATTATACATATTTTTTAAATACCCAAGGAAATATTTTTGAAAGATATAAAGGTTATAATGGTTTAGAAGGGAATTCTCCAGAGACAATAACTGATACTAATCGTGGTTCAACAACACAGCCTGATGTTGAGGATATCAATCAAGATAACACTATGAACACTATTGATAGTTATTTTGAATATGAGTTAGATATTACTCCCGCATCTTTAGCAAACTTAAACAATAACTATATTGTTGATCAGAAAGAAAAAAATATTAATCTTCCAAACGGCACCTCTGAAATAGTAAAATGGTATCAGTTTAGAATACCTATTAATGAGCCAAGCTCATCGATAGGTGGAATTTCAGACTTTAGATCTGTGAGATTTATAAGAATGTTACTTAATAATTTTACCCAAAACACGATACTTAGGCTTGGAACATTAGACTTAGTTAGAAGTGATTGGAGAAAATATCAATTAGCATTGGATGAAGAAATAAATAACGATAATGATAATACAGATTTTTCAGTTGGAATTGTTGGTATACAAGAAAATGAGGAGAGTTATGTTTCCCCCCCTGGGGTTGAAAGGGAGCAATTTAACAACAACAATACAATAATCAGACAAAATGAACAATCATTAGTTGTCAATGTTTGTGAATTGGAGCCTGAAGATTCACGAGGAGTTTATAAAAATATTAATGTTGATATGCGTCAGTTTAAAAGGTTGCGAATGTTTTTACATGCTGAGGATGACCAGCTACAAGGATTGAATGATGGAGAGATAGTTGCTTTTTTAAGATTGGGTAATGATCTCACAGAAAATTATTATCAGGTTGAAATACCGCTGCAGGTATCTCCCCAAACTTCTTTGGATCCTGAATTAGTTTGGCCTGAACTAAATGAAATAAATATTCCTATTAGTGCATTTGAAGCAATTAAATCTATCTCAATTGTAAACGGAAACTTGGGATCCGACACACCAGTTTTTTATAATCTTGACGGAGATAATGTAATTGATGAGCCTGTTTCTGAATTTTCTTTTTTAGAATTCGGAAATCAAAGAGTTTCAATCAAGGGTAACCCAAATTTTGGTGATGTACGAACATTAATGGTTGGTGTTAAAAACCCAAGTCAAGACAATATGGATGTATGCGCTGAGGTTTGGTTCAATGAGCTTAGATTATCAGAAATGGATAATGAGGGAGGATGGGCAGCT
The DNA here is from genome assembly GCA_902525795.1 of uncultured Bacteroidota bacterium. Classification (GTDB taxonomy): domain Bacteria; phylum Bacteroidota; class Bacteroidia; order Flavobacteriales; family Flavobacteriaceae; genus MED-G13. Next base: position 10,326 of record CABZIT010000006.1, on the reverse strand, counting down.
ACTCTTGCTGTTGATTCTAACTTTGCAGATTTTATGAATTTATCTGCAACTGCAAGACAAAGTACTAGCGGTTTTGGAAATTTAGAACAAGGCCCAAGTGAGAGGGATAAGGAGGATAAAAAACAGTATGATTTAGTTACAAGTATGAATGTTGGGAAATTATTTCCAGAAAAATGGGGGTTGACTATACCATTTAATTACTCATCAGGAGAAGAATTAATTACGCCTGAATATGACCAACAATTTAGAGATATTAGATTAAATTCTGTATTAGATCTTGCTGAAAATCAAGCTCAAAGGGATATCATCCAAAGGCAATCAGAAGACTACACAAAAAGAAAAAATATAAATTTTATCGGAGTTAACAAGCAAAAGCTTGGTGAAAAAAAGGCAAGGTTTTATGATATTGAAAATCTTACTTTAAATTACTCATACAACGAAATTAAGCACAGAGATTATGAAATTGAAAATATGCTCGATCAATCGGTGAGAGCAGGAATAAATTATAATTTTAATTTTAATTCCTCAAAATTAGAACCATTCAAAAAAAATGATTCTCTATTTACGAGTAATTATTTAAAAATATTAAAAGATTTTAATCTAAATTTTTTACCAGCCAGTATAAATATTAATACAGATTTTATAAGACAATTTAACAAACAAAAGTTTAGAGATATTGACTTATCTCAAGACAATATTGGAGTTGGTGATTTATTTCAAAGAAATTACACTTTTGATTTTCAATTTGCAATTAGTTATCCAATTACAGATAATCTGAGTATGGATTATAGTGCTAGTAATAATAATATAGTTAAAAATTATTTCATCAATAATTTAGGGTCTGGGGAACAGGATCCTAGTTTGACAATATGGGATAAATTTTTTGATATAGGTGATCCAAATAGACAAGTTCAACAGCTGAAATTAAATTATAATATTCCATTTGATAAAATACCAACATTTGATTTTATCAGATCAACTTATTCGTACACGGGAGATTTTCAGTGGCAAAAGGGTTCAGATTTATTTAGTAATATTATAATAGATGGTGAGAATTATAATCTTGGAAATTCTATTTCAAATGCCAATACTCATAGTTTAAATACCCTGCTTGACTTTCAAAAATTTTATAGATACCTAGGTCTGAATAAATTTACCGGAGATAGCTCAAGAAGAGGTCCAGACAGAGGTTTTGCAGTGCAATCAAGAGATAATTTAGGCTCTAAAAAAGTGAATCCGATTTTAAAATCATTTATTAAATTAATAACAAATCTCAAAAGAATTCAGATTAATTACTCTGAAAATAATGGCACCTTTTTACCAGGATACTTAGAAACCCCTGGCTTTTTTGGATCTTCAAATCCGTCATGGGGATATATTTTTGGCAGCCAAAAAGATATCAGATACTTGGCTGCTAGGAATGGATGGCTAACAGTTTTCCCAGAATTTAACCAACAGTACACCAGTACAACAAATAAGAATCTAGCATTTTCAGCAAATTTAGTTCCTATCAATGATCTAAAAATTGATTTAACTGCTGGTAGAACTTACGCTAGTAATATGACAGAAAACTTTAATACTACGGATACAAACAATGATGGGTTAAGTGACATTTATAACCCTTTAATTCAAAATACAATTGGGAATTTTAATATCTCTACTGTACTTATTAAAACTGCGTTTTCCAAAAGTGATGAATTTGGTTCAGAAACATTTGATGCTTTTAGACAAAACAGATTAATTATTGCTAGGAGATTGGCTGCAAGATCTGGTGTTGATTTAAGCAACCCTAATAATTTTGAAGGAGGAGATTTATCCGGATATCCTTTAGGATTTGGAAAGACGAATCAATCAGTTCTGCTTCCTGCGTTTTTATCAGCATACTCAGGATCAGATGCAAACTCAGTTGAGCTTGGAGCATTTAGAAGTATTCCAATTCCAAATTGGGATATAAAGTACACAGGATTTATGAAAATGAAATGGTTTAGAAAAAAATTCAAGCGTTTTTCAATATCACATGGGTATACTTCTAAATATACCATTAATCAATTTCGAAGTAATTTAGATTATATTCACCCAGACTTTTCAATTGAGTTTCCCCTACAAAATCCACAACTTTTTGATCAATCAAATAATTATAAAAATGAGAACTTATTCAGCAATATAAACTTAATGGAACAATTTAGCCCCTTAATTAAATTCGATATTGAGATGAAAAATTCCTTGAAATTATTAACTGAAATTAGAAAAGATAGGATGTTATCCTTAAGTTTTGATAATAATCTTCTTACCGAAATCCAGGGTTATGAATATATTTTTGGACTGGGATACAGATTTAAAGATTTACAAATTAGATCAAGGTTAGGGGGTGCCAGACAGCTGATTAAAAGTGATCTTAATATGAAAGCAGATTTTTCTATTAGGAATAATAAAACTATTATAAGATATTTGGATATTGATAATAATCAAGTAACAGCTGGTCAGAGAATTGTCAATTTTAAATACTCTGCTGATTATGCTTTTAGTAAAAGTTTGACGGGAATATTTTTCTTTGATTACTCTTTTTCTGAGTATGCAATTTCAACGGCTTTTCCTCAGACAACAATTAGAACTGGCTTTACAATGAGATATAATTTTGGAAATTAAAATATAAATTAATGAAAATACCAAACGAATTAAAGTACACAAAAGATCATGAATGGATCGCCATAGATGGAGATATTGCTAAAGTAGGTATCACTGATTTTGCTCAACGTGAACTTGGAGACATAGTTTATATAGAAATAGAAACGGTTGGGGAATTGTTGAAAGCAGATGAAGTTTTTGGAACTGTTGAGGCAGTGAAAACGGTTTCTGATTTGTTTCTTCCTGTTGAAGGTGAAATTTTAGAGTTAAATGAAGATCTTGAAACTTCACCTGAGGATGTAAATAATGATCCATATGAAAACGGATGGATGATAAAAATGAAAGTTTCAAACCCAAGTGATGTTGACAATCTTTTAAGCTCGGAAGACTACAAGAAATTAATTGGAGAATAATTATTTCAGGATGATTAATGATTCAGATAAAATTATATAATCAATAAATAATTAACTAATTTAGCACCTCAATGGAAAGTAAGAAAAATCCAAAAGTTGATATAGGTAAAAATAGTTCATTATATTTTACCTTAGGAATGGCATTAATGATGTTCCTTTCTTATTCTACTGTTAATTACAAGGTTTATGACAAGTCTTTATTAAATCTTGATAGGGTTAATATGGATGCTTTAGATGAAGAAGAGGTTCCTATTACTGAGCAAGTGCAACCTCCACCACCTCCACCACCTCCACCACCAGCCCCTGAGGTTATTGAAATTGTTGAGGATGAAGAAGAAGTGGAGGAGACGATAATTGAGTCTACGGAGACTGACCAAGAAGAGGAAATTGATATAGAAGATCTTGATGTTGAAGAAGTTGAAGAAGATGTTGAAGTCCCTTTTGCAGTAATTGAAAATGTACCAGTATTTCCTGGTTGTGAAAAAGGAAATAATGAAAAGAAAAGAAAATGTATGTCTGAAAAGATTGCTAAGTTTGTTCAGAGAAAATTTAACACAGATTTGGCAGGTGATTTGGGCTTTTCAGGAAGACAAAGAATCAACGTTATTTTTAAAATTGATAGGTCTGGAAATGTTACTGGTGTCAGAGCACGTGCCCCGCATCCTAGATTAGAAAAAGAAGCTCAAAGAGTGATTAATCTTCTGCCAAAAATGAAGCCTGGAAAACAAAGAGGAAAAGCAGTTATCGTTCCCTATTCTTTACCAATTCTCTTCCAAGTTCAGGATTAATTTTTTTTATTCATTTTAAACATATTTGGATTAAATATAATCTATATTTGCACCTCAAATTAGTTGTATTGGTCAAGAGTGTATCATTAAATATAGTCAAAGAACTCACCAAATTTAGGCTTACTCTAAGTGTGGTTTTTTCATCTTTTATTAGCTATTTTCTTGGCGCTGAAGTTATTGATTATATTCAGCTTTCTTTATTATTAATAGGAGGTATTTTCATTGTTGGTTCGTCAAATATTTTTAATCAGATAATCGAGAAGGACTTAGACAAATTAATGGCAAGAACCAAAAACCGACCATTACCAAAAAAAGAAATCTCACAAAGTTTGGCATTATTTATTGCAATAATATGTTCGCTGCTAGGTATTTTTTTAATGTACTTAATTAATATAAAAGTAGCAATACTGGCATCCATTTCTTTATTTCTGTATGTTGCAGTGTATACACCAATGAAATTAATAAGCCCATTTTCTGTTTTTATTGGCGCTATCCCTGGCGCATTTCCTTTTATGATTGGATGGGTCGCTGCAACTAATAGCATAGGCATTGAAGCCATAACATTATTTTTGATGCAGTTTTTTTGGCAGTTTCCTCATTTTTGGTCCATAGGTTGGTCTCAAAATAAGGACTATGAAAAAGCTGGATTTAAGATGTTGCCAACCTTAAAAAAAGACAATTCCACATCGGCACAAATATTGTTTTACTCTTTCTGGGCGGTTATACTTTCAATTATTCCTTTTTTCGGATTTACCGGAAAATTAAAGCTTAGCCTTATTGGACTTATTGCTGTTTCAATGCTTGGATTTTTTTTAATTTATAAATCCTATAATCTTTTTATTAATGGTAATAATGAAAATGCTAGAAAGCTAATGGTAACAAGTGTTATTTACTTAACGTTTGTACAATTAACCTTTCTTTTTGATAAAATTTTAAATTCGTGAATACTAAAATGGACAAAAAAAGTAAAGCTCTAAAAATGATGTTATGGTTTGGTATAGGATCATTAATTATGACTTTTGCTGGTTTGACAAGTGCATTTATTGTTAGTAAAAATAGAGTTGATTGGGTTAATGATTTTCCAATTCCTGCAGCTTTTTATTTCAGTTTATTTGCAATAATTATTAGTAGCTTATCATTATTAATTTCCAAAAAATATTTAATTCAAAATAAAAATCTTAGCAATTTATTTTTAGTGATTACAATTGTTTTAGGTCTATTTTTTATTTTGCTTCAATTCACAGGTTTCAAACAGATTATAGAAGAAGGTTTTCATTTTACAGGACCAACAAGTAGCATAAACAGCTCATTTATATTTTTGATTGCATTTGTTCACATCATTCATGTCTTAGTGGCACTGTTTTTTTTGATTTATATTTTGATCAGAGATTTTTATGTTCAAATTAATAACCAAAATTCATTAGGGTTTGAATTGGCATCTATTTTTTGGCATTTCGTTGATATTTTATGGATTTACTTGTTTATATTTTTGGTATTTTTCGGTTAAAATAATTATTTTTGCTAACTCAAAAACTTTCCAATGCAAACTACAGTTTCTTCTAATTCAAATGAAAAGTTATGGGGCGGTGGGAATAAACCATTGAATGCCTCTTATGGTAAAATGATGATGTGGTTTTTTATCGTTTCAGATGCTCTTACGTTTTCCGGATTTATAGTTTCATATGGATTTGCAAGATTTAAGTTTGCTGATTCCTGGCCAATTGCTGATGAGGTATTTACCCACGTCCCTTTTGTTCACGGCAAAGAACTTCCAATGATATATGTGGCATTCATGACTTTCATCCTTATTATGTCATCTGTCACAATGGTCTTAGCTGTTGATGCCGGACATAAAATGAAAAAAGCAAAAGTTACATTCTATATGTTTTTGACAATTATTGGGGGTATTATTTTTGTCGGTTCTCAAGCTTGGGAATGGGCAACTTTTATTAAAGGCGATTACGGGGCAGTTAAAACAAAAGGAGGCAATATTCTTCAATTTTTAGATGGTGAAACAAAAAAAAGAATTGCTGTGAGTGATTTTGCTTTTGAATTTGTTAATGATAGAGAGCAACAACAAAATTACAATGGAATATGGTATCTATCGGAAAGTAGTCTGCCCTTATTTTCCATTGATGAAGTTATCGCGGGGATGGAAGCTTCTCCAAATATTTTGATAAGAACTCAATTGTTGAACGAAAAGGGTCATAAGACTATTTTATCCAGAGAAGAATCATTAGATATTTTAAAAAATACTGGTGTTTCCGTAGTGAATGGTGCAAATTTAATTGAGAACGAATATGGGGTTCCTTTATTTGCTAATTTCTTTTTCTTTATTACTGGATTTCATGGATTTCACGTATTTTCTGGAATTGTTTTAAATATTATTATTTTTTTCAATGTAATAATTGGCACTTATGAAAAAAGAAAGAGCTATGAAATGGTTGAAAAGGTTGGGTTATATTGGCATTTTGTTGACTTAGTATGGGTTTTTGTATTTACATTTTTCTATTTAGTATAATACCATGGCAGATCACGCACACAAACTTGAAATATTTAGAGGGCTGATTAAGTTTAAATCAAACACTCAAAAAATTATCGGAGTGTTAATTTTACTTTCAATTGTAACCTTGATTGAGGTAGTTTTAGGTATTTACAAGCCTGCTATCTTAAACGAATATTTTTTAAACCTAAAATTACTAAACTGGATATTTATTATTTTGACAATTGTAAAGGCTTATTATATAACCTGGGATTTCATGCACATGCGTGATGAAACATCTATTTTAAGAAGAGTTGTTGTTTGGACTGCTGTTTTTCTGATATTATATCTGACTTTTATCTTAATTCAAGAGGGAGGTTATATATTTGATGAATTTGATGATACATCAAATTATATCAAAAAAGACTTTTAATTTTTTATCGTGATTAATAAATTTTACAGGAAATGGGTAGTTCTTGGGATTCTTTTTTTATTACCAGTAATTTTTTTACTTTTTCTTTATCCTTCAACCAACAACTATAGTACACTTGATATTGTACAAGAAAATATCCATGAATTAGATTCGCTAAATTTTGTGGATAATAATGCGACAGCACTTGAAAGTAATATTACAATTTTGAATTTTTTGGGAGATGACCCTGAAAATAAATTAACAAGTGTTTTAAATCTTAAAGAGCTAGTTTATGATAAATTCAAAGGATTTAAAAAGTTTCAAATTATAACAATTAGCTCAAAAAAATCTGAGGTTGCTCTGAAAAAAGTTAAAAAAAAAATAATCCAATCAGATGAACTTAAATATTGGTTTTTTGCATCTGCCAATTTGAAAAATTACACAAATATATTTAAGTCATTGAGGTCAAAAAATGATTTAGATTCTTTAAACTATACCAGTCAGGTTTTTATAGTGGATAAACAAAAAAATCAGCGCGGTAGAATTGATGACAGAGATGAAGATGAAATAAAAAAAGATTCAAAAATGGTCGGTTTGTATGGTTATAATTCTATTCTTGTTTCAGAAATTAAGAAAAAAATGAATGATGATATTAGAATTTTATTTACAGAGTACCGACAAAAAAGAAAGGGAAATTTTAATTCAAATATCAGAAGATTAGATAATTTAGATGGGGATGAAAAAAAATAAAAATATAATTTGGTACATATTAATTTTTGCTTTTGGTTTAATTTTTGTTCCATTGATAGTAAACCGATTAAAAAGTAATGATATTGTAAGAAGTGAAAGTAGAAGTTTAAAGGTTGATAATTTTGAAAATAATAACATTCCGCTTTCCTTTTTAATTATAAATGATAAGAAGAAAAAAGTCCCTCAATTTAATTTTAGAAATCAAAATGGAAGATTGATTTCAAACAAAGATTATCTAGGTAAAGTATATGTTATTGAGTTCTTTTTTACTACATGCACTACAATATGTCCAATTATGACTAAAAATCTCGTTCACGTTCAAAATAGTTTCACCTCCTTTCCAGAATTTGGAGTCGCATCATTTTCGATAAATCCTGAATATGACACAGTTGAGATTTTAAAAAAATATGAACTTGAAAACCAGATAACGAACTCTAATTGGAACTTGATGACAGGTGATAGAAAAGAAATATATAAACTAGCAAATGAGGGTTTTAACCTATATACTGCGGCTAGTCCTGAGTTTGTAGATGGTTTTGAGCATTCTGGATACTTTGCTTTAGTCGATAAAGAAGGATACATTCGCTGTAGATCAGATAAATTTGGAAATCCACAGGTTTATTATAAGGGTTCTGTTGATTTTAAAGAGAAATTAGACATAAACGGAGAATCTGAAGAAATTTCTATTCTCAAAGAAGATCTTTTAAAATTATTAAGCGAGTAAAATATGAAAAGAGTTAAGTTATATAATACTATTACAGCAGTAGTTTCTGTCTTAGTGCCAGTTGTTGTAGCATTACTGCTTTTCTTAAAATGGACTGCTGATAAATTAGTTTTTGATTTAAGAAGTCCAAATTTTGAACCAATAATATTATTGCAGGACTTGCCTGTTGCAAAACCTTTGATGTTTTTACCTCCAATATATGCCACCATTAATGGGCTAACAGCAGCTTTCCTTGTATTGGCAGTATACTTTATAAAAAAAGGGAAAAGGCGTATTCATGAAAATTTGATTAAAATTTGTATTGGACTTTCACTTTGTTTTTTAGTCATGTATATTGCATATCATGTAACAACTGATCCAACAAAGTTTGGCGGAAATGGGATATTTGCATTCATATATTACTTTATTTTAATAACTCATATTCTCTTATCTGTAACTGTGATACCATTTGTTTTAGTATCTTATGTAAGAGCAATCACAGGAGATTTTCAAAGGCACAGGAAAGTTGCTAAAATAACTTTTCCAATTTGGCTATATGTTGCCGTCACCGGAGTAATAGTTTATCTTATGATCTCACCATATTATGCATAAGTCAAAACTTTTTTATTTAATTATTTTTTTTATTGTAATGATGTTTGACTTATCATTTTCACAATGTTCTATGTGCAGAGCTGTTTTGGAGAGCAGTGAAAATGAAGCGATGGCAAAAGGAATTAATAATGGTATTGCATATTTAGCTTTTATTCCATACTTAATTGTATTTGTTCTAATATTTTTTGTTTATAAGAGTGCTAGAAACTCTGATTGAACTGATAGGCTTTTAACAACTAATTAACAGCAAAGCAGATATAATTTTTACATCTTTGTTAAAGAAAAAAAATAATTTTTTCATGCTTAATATTAAAGACTTACACAAGTCGTATGATATGGGTGAAACCAGCCTCCATGTCCTAAAAGGGATTAATTTAAAAGTTGAAGAGGGTGAAATGGTTGCCATCATGGGCTCATCCGGTTCTGGTAAATCAACTTTATTGAATATTATAGGTATACTAGATGAGTTAGATGAGGGGCAATATTTTTTAGATGGCATAGAAATTAAAGATCTAACAGAAAGGAAATCAGCAAACTACAGAAATAAATTTTTAGGTTTTGTTTTTCAGTCCTTCAACCTGATAAATTTTAAAAATGCCCTTGAAAATGTAGCATTGCCATTATACTACCAAGGATTAAACAGAAAAGATAGGCTTGAAAAAGCTATGTTTCATTTAGAAAAGGTTGGTCTCACAGACTGGGCGTCGCATATGCCTAATGAGCTTTCCGGAGGCCAGAAGCAAAGGGTTGCAATTGCACGTGCTTTGGCTGCAGAACCAAAATTATTGCTAGCAGATGAACCTACTGGTGCTTTGGACTCAAATACCTCAAAAGAAATCATGAAATTCTTACAACAATTAAATGATGAAGGAAAAACAATATTAATTGTTACGCATGAGCATGATATTTCACTAATGTGTAAAAGAATTGTTAAGTTAAAAGATGGTATCATCACTGAGGATAAAAAAATTAAACAATATAAGATCAAGTAATGTTAGATTTTGGCTTATTAAGAGAAGTGCTTCAAAGTTTAAATAAAAATAAGCTGAGAACCCTACTATCAGGATTTACTGTTGCTTTTGCAATAATGTTATTTACAATTTTATTTGGAATTGCAAATGGATTTCAAAATACATTTGAAAACGAGTTTGCTGGAGATGCAAAAAATTCAATTTTTATATATACAGGGCGCAGCTCAAAACCAGTTGAAGGATATCAAACTGGTAGAAGAATCAAACTTGATAATGCATTATACAAAACCATTAAAAAGGAGTTCAATGATAATATAGAATTTATTACAGGAAGAGTGTATAATAACGTAACAGCAACTTTTGGCGTTGAGAGAAACAATTATACTGTTAGAGCAGTAGACCCAGATCATCAATACATTGAAAAATCTGAAATAAAGCTAGGAAGATTTATTAATTCTTTGGATTTAGTAAATTATACCAAAAATATTGTTATAGGAAATTTAGTTGCTAATGATCTCTTTGGCGATATTGCTCCAATCGGAAAATATTTAGATCTCAATAAAATTAAGT
>CABZIT010000005.1 GCA_902525795.1 uncultured Bacteroidota bacterium | reverse complement strand
AATATGGCCAACTCTCCTGATGACTTAGTGCAAAGAAAACACAATTATGCAATTGTTGATGAGGTAGATTCCGTCTTAATTGATGATGCCAGAACTCCCTTAATAATTTCAGGACCAATACCTAAGGGAGATAAACATGAATTTAATAATTTAAAGCCTAAAGTTGAAAAAATTGTTTCATCACAAAGAAAGTTTTTGTTAGGAACTCTCTCTAAAGCAAAAAATCAAATTTCAAATAGTGAAACAGATGAAGGTGCCTTTAATTTATTGAGAGTTTTTAGAGGAATTCCTAAAAATAAAGCTCTAATTAAATACCTCAGTGAGGAAGGTATTAAACAATTACTGCAAAAAACTGAAAATTTTTACATGCAGGATAATAATAGAGAGATGCCTAAAATTGATAAAGAACTTTATTATGTAATAGACGAAAAGAATAATCAAATTGAATTAACAGACAAAGGAATTGAATTTTTATCTGGAAAAGAAGATCCAAACTTTTTTATCATGCCAGAAATTGGTATTGAAATATCGAAAATTGAAAACAAAAAACTAAGTAAAGAAGATGAAGCAAAAGAAAAAGATGAGTTGTATAGAGATTTTAGTATTAAATCTGAAAGGATTCATTCTATAAATCAATTACTTAAAGCATATGCATTGTTTGAAAAGGATATTCAATACGTGGTAATGAATAATAAAGTTTTAATAGTTGATGAGCAAACTGGTAGAATCATGGATGGCAGAAGATATAGCGATGGCTTACATCAGGCAATAGAAGCTAAAGAAAATGTCAAAGTTGAATCTGCTACACAAACATTTGCTACAATCACCCTGCAAAACTATTTCAGAATGTATAACAAGCTTTCTGGTATGACCGGAACAGCAGTAACTGAGGCTGGTGAATTTTGGGAAATATACAAACTTGACGTTATTGAAATCCCAACCAATAAACCCATTCAAAGAGATGATAAAGAGGATATAGTTTTTAAAACAAAAAGAGAAAAGTATAATGCTGTAATTGATAATGTCACATATTTATCTAGATCTGGTAGACCAGTATTAATCGGAACAACTTCTGTTGAGATCAGTGAACTGCTCGGAAGAATGTTGAAAATTCGTAAGATACCGCATAATATTTTAAATGCAAAGCTTCACAAAAAAGAATCGGATGTTGTTGCTGAGGCTGGAAAACCTGGACAAGTAACAATAGCCACTAATATGGCTGGTCGTGGTACCGATATTAAACTTATAGGTCAAGTTAAAGATGCGGGTGGATTAGCAATTATTGGTACAGAAAGACATGATTCTAGAAGAGTTGATAGACAGCTTAGAGGAAGATCTGGCAGACAGGGTGATCCAGGTAGTTCTCAGTTCTATGTTTCTCTAGAAGATAATTTAATGCGTTTATTTGGAGCTGAGAGAATAGCAAAAATGATGGATAGAATGGGATTAAAAGAAGGAGAAGTGATCCAACATTCAATGATTACGAATTCCATTGAAAGAGCTCAGAAAAAAGTCGAAGAAAATAATTTTGGAATCAGAAAAAGGCTATTAGAATATGATGATGTAATGAATGCACAAAGGGAGGTGGTTTACAGAAGGAGAAATAATTCTCTTTCTGGAGAAAGACTTAGAATTGATATTTCAAATATGATTTACAATACTTGTGAAAATATTACTTCTAATAATAAAAATGTAAATGATTTTAAAAATTTTGAATTTGAACTTATTAAATATTTTTCAATTACTACAGATATTGATTCGGATTCGTTTGAATCTATGAATATTAATGAAATAACAGAAAAAATTTATATAGTGGTATTAAATCATTACATGAATAAAATTCAAAGCAATGCTAAATTAGCTTTTCCAGTTATTAAACATGTTTATGAAAATCAAAGAGAAAAATTCAAAAGAATTGTAGTTCCCTTTTCTGATGGAGTTAAAACACTTCAAGTAATAACTAACTTAGAAAAAGCATTTGAATCAGGCGGTGATCAACTTATTACTGATTTTGAAAAAAACATAACATTGGCAATTTTAGACAATTCATGGAAAAACCATCTAAGAAAAATGGACGAGCTTAAACAATCTGTTCAACTAGCTGTTCACGAACAAAAAGATCCACTACTAATCTACAAATTTGAGGCTTTTGAATTATTTAAAATATTACTAGATGAAGTCAATAAAGAGATATTGTCCTTTTTATTTAAAGCTGAAATTTCAACAAACAATCAGAATGTTAAAGAAGCAAGTGAAAGAAAACCAGTTAAATTAAATACCTCAAAAGAAGAAATACCAAACTCCGATCAATTAAGACAGCAAAACAGAGCAATTACTAATAGATCTTCTAATCAACAGGTTGAAACAATTGTTAGAACCCAGCCTAAAGTTGGTAGAAATGATAGGGTTAATATCAAAAACTTAAAAACTGGGGAAACAAAAGAATTAAAGTATAAACATGCTGAAAATTTAATTTCTAGTGGTGAGTGGATTATGAACAACAAATAGAATCTATTGTCCTTTTTATCAAAAAATATTGAACAAGTTTGTACTGAAATTGTTAACGGAAACCGAAAAACTCTTGCTAAAGCTATTACCCTAATTGAAAGCAATAAAAGTGAGGATCGAATATTTGCCCACAAAATATTAAATAAATTAAATACTAATAAGAATAAAAGCGACTCTGTAAGAATTGCAATAACTGGAATTCCCGGAGCTGGAAAAAGCACATTCATTGATATTCTTGGGAATTACTTGCTTAATGATAAACATAAAATTGCTGTTTTAGCTATTGATCCATCCAGCCGAATAAGCAAGGGAAGCATTTTGGGTGATAAAACCAGGATGAGTAAATTATCCAATGACCCCAATGTTTTTATTAGACCAACAGCTGCATCAAATTTTCATGGTGGCATTGCAAAAAATACAAGGGAATCAATTTTTTTATGTGAAGCTGCAGGCTATAATATAATATTTATCGAAACAGTTGGTGTGGGTCAAAATGAAATTAGTGTTTTTGAGATGGTTGATTTTTTTCTTTTATTAAAAATTGCAGGATCTGGGGACGAGTTACAAGGAATAAAAAGAGGAATTATTGAAATGTCAGATTTGATTGTAATTAATAAAACAGACGGAGATAATACAAATAATTCCATTATCGCTAAAAATGAATTTCAATTGGCATTAAAACTCTTTTCAAAAAAAGAATCAGGGTGGATGCCTGAGGTAATGAATTGTAGTTCGATTGAAAATAAGGGAATAATTGAAATTTGGGATAAAATTACTAGCTATTTTAAACTTACCAAGGGTAATAATTATTTTTATAAAAACAGAGTAAAACAAAACAAATACTGGCTCAAAGAAATAATTAATCAATCAATAATTAATAATTTTTATCAAAATGAAAAAGTCAGAAGGGAATACAAGAATCAAGTAAAAAAAATTGAAGAAAATAATGTTGATGTTTTTGAGGCCTATAAAAATATTATTTTATCACAAAAATCCTAAAATTTAAGAATAATCTATAAAAAAAATATCCTGCAAAAATCCCAAAGATTAACCCAAAGAAAACATCCAATGGGTAATGTTTTCCAAGGTAAATTCTACTGTAAGAAAATAGTATAACCCAAAAAAATAACACAATTGATATCAACGATTTTCTGTATCTTTTAAAGTTGAGTAATATAAATGAGGTAACAGCTGCTGAGTTTGCAGCATGTGCAGAGAAAAAACCATATTTGCCACATCCAATGTTAATGTCTCTCAATAATCCGAAAAGTTCAGGCTCACTACAGGGTCTAAATCTTTCAGAACTCACTTTAATAAAATTTGTAAACTGATCAGTGAACAAAATTAATATTGAAATAGACAAAAGGATTTTCAATGTTTGTTTTACACCAAAATCTTTAAAAAAGCGGTAGATTATAAAAAGAAAAATTGGAATAAATGTTAATTTATCTGTGATTAACAACCAAAGTGGATCCCATAATTCAGATCCTAAATTATTTAAAAATACTAATATCTCTCTATCAACTTCTAAAATCTTTTTAATCATTATAAATTTTTTGATTAACTAATTGATTAAACCTTAAATATAAAAAAACCGAGGTGAAAAGAAGGCCGGTTAATAGTCCAAACCAAATTCCTATTTCTTTAAATTGATCAAAACTTCCAAAATAATAGCTAATTGGAAATCCAATAAACCAGTAAGAAATAAATATTATAATTGTTGGGATTATGACATCTTGCATTCCTCTTAAGGTCCCTAAAATTATGACTTGAGCACTATCAAAAAGCTGAAACAAGGCAACTATTAAAAATAATTTAGAGGCCTTTGAAATGATACTCAAATTCTTTTGATAGTTATTTACATTTCCAATATCCACAAATAGATATGGAATAATTTCTCTCAAATAAAATATCAATAATGAAAAAATTAATGCAAATATTAAACCCAGGAAAAGTATTGATAATGAAATTCTTTTTAGTTCAAGGTAATCGTTAAGTCCCTTTTGATTTCCAGCTCTGATTGAAGCGCTTAATCCAAGACCACTTGCCACCATAAAAGTAAAAGAAGAAATATTTAGCACGATTTGATTTGCAGATTGAGTTACTTCCCCTAGTAAACCACTCAGCCATATTGCTGAAGTAAAAATACCAACTTCAAAAAGCATTTGAAGAGAAGTTGGGAAGCCTAATGAAATTATTTTAATAAATATTTTTTTATTGATCAGAAAAAATTGCCTGCTAATATTTTTTATAATCCTATTTTTTTTTAAAAGTATATAAAGCACTATGTACATCATTATCCTTGAAACTAAAGTTCCTATTGCAGCTCCTATTATGCCTAATTGTGGAAAACCAAACTTTCCAAAAATTAAAATATAATTAACAAGAATATTAATCAAATTTGCAAATATAGTAGCATACATTGAATAGGAGGTCATTGATAATCCATCACTATATTGTTTAAGTGATTGAAACATCAATAAAGGAATTAATGAAAAGGCGACTATATCTAAGTAAGGAATTGCTAAATCAACAACAATTTGGGGCTGACCCAATAATTTCAATAAAGGCTTACATATTTGAATTGCTATAAACAGAAAAACTCCTAAAAATAAACATAAAAGAAAACCATTACTAAATGCTTTTCTTAATCTATCTGAATTGTTCTGAGAATCAGCCTCAGCTACTACTGGAGTTATTGCAGCTGAAAATCCAATTCCAATTGACATTGCAATAAATAAAAAGCTATTTCCAAGGGATACTGCAGCAAGGTTATCCGGATCTAACTTACCAACCATTATGTTATCTACTATACCAACAATTGTGTGACCAAGTAGGCCAATTATAATTGGAAATGATAACCTCAAGTTATAATTAAACTCCTTATAATATTTACTTAATACCAAACTTATTTTACGTATTTCATAAAATAATCAACATCAACTTTACCAACCATAATATTTTGAAGTTTATTTTTAATTATTTTTTTCTTAAAAGGGGAAATCTTATCAGTAAATAGTGTTCCTTCAATATGATCATATTCATGCTGAATTACCCTTGCAATAATTCCTGAATAAACTTCACTGAAAGTATTAAAATTTTCATCAGAGTATGTTATTTTAATTTTAGATTTTCTTACTATTTTTTCTCTGATATTTGGAATACTTAAACAACCCTCTTCAAGAGTTTTTTTTTCACCGGATTCTTTTAAAATAATTGGATTGATAAAAGTTTTTTTTAGTGTTCCAACTTTAAAACCTGTTTCTTTTTCAAACTCTGCATTATCAAATGGAGAAGTATCAATTATAAATAATCTGATTGATTTTCCAATTTGAGGTGCAGCAAGTCCCACGCCTTTTGCAGCATACATTGTCTCGTACATATCATCAATTAATCCATTTAAGTTTTTGTAGTCAGAGGATATTTCAGATGCTTTTTGCTTTAAAACATTTTGGCCATATGCGTAAATTGGTAAAACCATACAGATTTTTTTTCAAAATTACAATTTAAATCTTAGGAATTCTTTGTAATGTATTCCAAAAAATCCCTTAAAATTATGGTTGCACTTATTTTGTCAACAATTTCTTTATTCAATCTTATTTTCTTTTTAACCCCGGCTGATAAAATGTATTTAGCAGCAATTTTTGATGTAAACCTTTCATCAAATCTAATTATAGGAATTTCAGGAAATTTTCTTTCTAAATTTTTTATAAATTTTATAATTTCACTTTCGATTTGTGAATTTTCCCCAGACATTCTAATAGGTTTGCCAACAATAAACTTTTCTACATTATTTTTCTTAGTAAAATCAATAATAAAATCGAAAAAATCAATTTTTTTGACTGTTTCAAGTGGAAAAGCAAAAACTTTATCATCATCTGAAACAGACAGACCTATTTTTTTTTGACCATAATCAATACCTATATATTTTGACATAATTTTTTACTCAATAAGAAATGAAACCGTTTTTTTTATATAGTATTATTATTTTTGGAGTAAAGATATCTAACTAATGTCAAAACTAATAGATAAAGAAGTAGAAAAATCATTTAAAATAATTAATGATGGTGGAATAATATTATATCCAACTGAAACCATATGGGGAATCGGCTGTGATGCTACCAAAACAGTATCAGTTGAGAAATTATTTAATATAAAAAACAGATCCATTAACAAACCTATGTTGTCACTGGTAAGTGATATTGATATGGTTGAAGAATACACTGAAAAACAAAATGATAAAATTATTTCTATAATAAATAATTTTAAAAAACCCACTACAGTAATATTTAGCAACGCAAAAAAAATTAGTCCTTTACTTATTTCAAAAAAAAATGATACGGGCTTCAGGATTACCAAAAATATATTTTGTAAAAAATTAATTGATTTACTAGGCAAACCAATTGTATCCACCTCTGCAAATATCAGCAATAAACCATTTCCTCAATCATTTGCCGAAATAGATAATCAAATTTTATTACAAGTTGACTATGTTGTAAATTTGCCAGTGAAAAACTGGAATATGACACCATCATCAGTCGTTAGATTTAAAAAAAATGGTGATATACTAAATATTCGTTAGACTATGTTATTAAATAAGTTAATAGAATTAGATTTTTTCAAAAAACTATCGAAGGTTTCAATAGATAATAATATTGAATGTTACGTTGTTGGTGGTTTTGTTAGAGACTACTTTTTAAATAGAAAATCAAAGGATATTGACATAGTAGTTGTTGGTGATGGTATTTTTTTAGCCTACAAATTTGCAGCAGATCTAGATAAAAAAATCAAAGTGAATATTTTTAAAAACTTTGGCACTGCGAATCTTAAATACAAAAATTATGAAATAGAGTTTGTTGGAGCTCGTGTAGAGTCTTACTCTGGTGATTCTAGAAATCCAATAATTAAACCAGGAACTTTAAAGGATGATATTAACAGAAGAGACTTTAAAATGAATTCATTAGCAGTATCTTTGAATGCTAATAATTACGGGGAACTAATAGATTATCATGATGGTTTAAATGATATTAATAAAAAAATTATTAATACACCATTAGATTCTAAATTAACATTCTCTGATGATCCCCTTAGAATTTTTAGAGCGATTAGGTTTGCTTCACAACTTAATTTCAAAATACACCGTAATCTCATTGGGTCAATGTCAATTTTAAGAGAAAGAATCAAAATACTCAACTTTGAAAGAATTGTGGATGAATTACACAAAATCTTAATGTCTGACAAACCATCAAGTGCTTTCATTACACTAGAAAAAGTTGGAATCCTTGAGCTAATTATCCCTGAGCTAACAAATTTAAAAGGAATTGATGAAGTTGAGGGTCAAAAACACAAAGACAATTTTTATCACACCCTAGAAGTTCTAGATAATATTTGCTATAGTACAAAGAATTTGTGGCTAAGATGGGCTGCACTATTGCATGATATAGGAAAAGCTCCTACAAAAAAATTTAATAAAAAAGTTGGATGGACCTTTCACGGTCATGAATTTGAAGGTAGTAAAATGGTATATAAATTGTTTAAGAGATTAAAAATGCCATTAAATGATAAAATGAAATATGTTCAAAAACTTGTTTTGATGAGTTCAAGACCAATTGTTTTAGCAAAAGACTATATTACAGATTCAGCAGTTAGAAGATTAATCTTTGATGCTAATGAATCTGTTGATGACCTTATGACATTATGTGAAGCAGATATTACCACAAAAAATATCAACAGATTTAAAAAATATCACGAAAACTTTAAAACCGTGAGAAAAAAAATAGTTGAAGTTGAAGAACGAGATCATATAAGAAATTTCCAACCTCCTGTTTCAGGGGAAGAAATAATGAAAACATTTAATCTAAAGCCATGTAAAACCATTGGAATAATTAAAGAAAATATTAAAGAAGCTATTTTGGATGGGGTAATTGAAAACGATTATCAGCAGGCATATGAATTAATGATTAAAGAAGGAAAAAAATTAGGTCTCTCCAATGAAAAAAAACTTTAGATTTTTAACAAGACTTTCACTGGTGCTAGTTTACCTAGTTATTTTCGCTGGTGCCACAGTTAGAATGACAGGTTCAGGAATGGGATGTCCTGATTGGCCAAAGTGCTTTGGATATTACATTCCACCTATTGAACAGTCACAAGTTTTATTTCAACCAAATTCCAAATATAAAAAGGGAGAAATGATAATTTTCAACGATGAAAAATTACTTGTTGCAAAATCAAATTTTAGTAGTTCAGATTTCATAGATTTAAAAAATTGGGATACTTACGAAAAACATGATTATATAATTTTCAACCCAGTACACACTTGGATTGAGTACATTAATAGACTAGTTGGTGCTCTTTCAGGAATACCTATATTACTTTTTACAATTATTTCAGTGGTTTATTTTAAAAAATATAAACATCTGACATTTGTTTCCATTTTAACTGTTTTATGCATGGGTTTTCAAGCATGGCTTGGAAAAACAGTAGTTGATTCTAATTTAGCTCCCTTTAAAATTACATTTCATATGTTAATGGCCCTTCTGATAATAGCTTTTTTAATTTATTTGGTAAACTCATCATCAAAAAATACAATTAAAAGAAACAAGATTTTTACAAATTTCCTTTTTGTTGCTATTGTGCTTACATTAATCCAAATAGTTCTTGGCACACAGGTTAGGCAATTTGTTGATGAACAGGCAAATATATACTATCATAAACATCAATGGTTTAACGAAATTCCTTTGGTTTATGAATACCATAGAAGCTTTTCACTTGTTGTAATTACTGTTAATTTTGGATTATTTTACTTGAATAAAAAACTTAATCTTGGCAACAATTATTTTACCTATGTGATAGTGCTTTTATTTATTGAAGCACTAAGTGGAGTAGTTATGTTTTATTTTGATTTTCCCTTTGGATCACAAACTATTCATTTGTTTATTGCCAGCTTAATATTTGGTTTTCAATTTTTTATATTACTACAAAACATAACATTTAAAGATAAATTGAATTATGAGTTATAAAATCAGAGTTATACTGGACAATGATAATGATGAAGATGTATTTAAAGATTTTGAAGTTTCAAAAAATATTAACCTTACCAAATTTCATGAGTACATTAAAAAGGAATTCAATTTACAAGGATGTGAAATGGCTTCTTTTTACTCTGTTGATGAAAACTGGGATACTTTAATTGAATATACATTAGTACCATTTGATGATAATTCTGTACCCATGGAAAAACTTAGTCTACATGAAATATTAAATAACAATGAATCCAGTATCTTATATGTTTATGATTTTATGAATATGTGGACTTTTTTTATTGAGTTACTCAATGAGACAAGCAAAAAGAAAAATGAATCTCAAATTAGTCTTATTTTTTCAAAAGGAGAAGTTCCCAAAATTCCTCCGAAAAAAAAATTTACTAATGATGATGAGAATATTTTCTCTAATGATTTTAATATTTAATGAAATTTAATCTAAAATCTGAATTTATTCCTACTGGAGATCAGCCAGCAGCAATTAATGATTTAATAAATGGTATTCATAAAAATGTACACCATCAAACTTTATTAGGGGTAACTGGATCGGGTAAGACATTTACAGTTGCCAATGTAATTCAGAAAGTAAATAAACCTACTTTGGTTCTTGCGCATAACAAAACACTTGCAGCCCAACTTTATGCTGAATTTAAGAATTTTTTTCCAAAAAATTTAGTTGAATATTTTGTTTCTTACTATGATTACTACCAGCCAGAGGCGTACATTCCGACAAGTGGAATTTATATTGAAAAAGATTTGTCAATAAATGAAGAAATTGAAAAACTTAGATTAAGTGCAACATCTGCTCTTCTTTCTGGAAGAAAAGATATTATTATTGTTGCATCTGTATCCTGCATTTATGGGATGGGAAACCCCGAATCATTTAAAAGCAGTATAATTGAAATAGAAGAGGACTCTAAAATTTCAAGAACGGAATTATTAAATAAACTAGTTCAAAGTCTATACTCTAGATCAATAACAGATAACTTTAAACAAGGAAAATTTAGGATTATAGGGGATACAATTGATATTTTCCCAGCACATACTGATCATGCATATAAAATCCATTTTTTTGGGGATGAAATCGAAGAAATTGAAAAATTTGATCCTGAAACAAATGAAACTTTAGAAAGGATACACAGAATCACGATTTATCCAGCTAACATTTTTGTAACAAGTCCAAATATGATTCACGATGTTATTAAAATGATCCAAGATGATTTGATTAAGCAATTTAATTACTTTAAAGAAATAGGCTCCAATTTAGAAGCAAACAGAATAAAAGAAAGAACTGAATTTGATATGGAAATGATTAAAGAATTGGGTTACTGTTCTGGAATAGAAAATTATTCTAGATATTTTGACGGACGTAAGCCAGGAACAAGACCATTTTGTCTTTTGGACTATTTTCCTGATGATTATTTAACAATAGTCGATGAAAGCCATGTTACCATTCCTCAAGTCAGAGCTATGTATGGTGGAGATAGAAGCAGAAAAGAAAATTTAGTTGAATATGGTTTTAGACTTCCTGCCGCAATGGATAATAGACCTTTAAAGTTTGAGGAATTTGAAAGTTTACAAAATTCTGTAATATATGTGAGTGCTACACCAGCGGATTATGAATTGGAAATGAGTGAAGGTGTTATTGTTGAACAAATAATTAGACCCACTGGGTTACTGGATCCCAAAATTATTATCAAATCTACAAAACATCAAATTGATGACTTAATCGATGAGATTCAAGAAAAAGTTAAT
This sequence comes from uncultured Bacteroidota bacterium, assembly GCA_902525795.1. Lineage (GTDB taxonomy): Bacteria > Bacteroidota > Bacteroidia > Flavobacteriales > Flavobacteriaceae > MED-G13. The sequence goes on along the minus strand of CABZIT010000005.1, from coordinate 43,229 downwards.
TTAAAAGAAAAGGTTTTGGCTACAACTTTGACCAAGAAAATGGCAGAGGAGCTGAGCAGATTTTTAAATAATATTGAAATAAGATCTAAATATATCCACTCTGATATTGACACAATCGAAAGAGTAGAAATTATGGAGGGATTAAGAAATGACGAATTTGATGTATTGATTGGAATCAATTTATTACGTGAAGGTCTTGACTTGCCTGAAGTATCATTAGTAGCAATTCTGGATGCTGACAAAGAAGGTTTTTTAAGATCGCATCGATCCCTGACTCAAACTATTGGAAGAGCTGCTAGACATGTCAATGGGATTGCAATCCTTTATGCGGATAGAATGACGAAAAGTATTAATAAGACTATTGAAGAGACCAATTACAGAAGAAAAAAACAAATTGAATTCAATAAGAAAAATAACATTACCCCTGCTCCAATAATAAAGCATGTTAAAAATCCCTTAACCGAAAGACTTATCAAAAAACCAGATCTACTCCCAAATGATGATATCATTGATTTTATTATTCCCGAGAAACCTAAAGAATTTGATAAAAAAATAAGGGAATTAAGAAAAGAAATGGAAAGGTCAGCAAAAGAATTAAACTTTAAGCTTGCCGCGACATATAGAGATCAAATAAAAAAAATGAAAGAAATTAAATCAGCTAGATCTTAGAGCCTTCTGTACTTTATCAGCCGCTTCTTTGAACTCAATAGCACTGTAGAAGTTAAGGCCTGATGAGTCAATAATTTCTTTGGCTAAATCCGAATTGGTTCCCTCTAGTCTAACTATAATCGGAATAGAAATTTCATCTTTCATCTTGGTATAAGCATCTACAACTCCATTTGCAACTCTGTCACATCTCACTATTCCTCCAAAAATATTTACCAGAATCGCTTTTACCTTAGAATCTCTTAAAATAATTCTGAAAGCTTTTTCTACCCTTTCACTGTCAGCAGTTCCACCCACATCTAAAAAATTGGCAGGCTCTCCTCCAGCTTGCTTGATTAAATCCATAGTTGCCATTGCAAGCCCAGCACCATTTACCATGCAACCAACGTTCCCATCTAAATCAACATAATTTAAACCTGCTTCTCTGGCTTCAACTTCTATGGGATTTTCCTCTCTCAAATCACGCATTTCTAAATAATCTTTATGTCTAAACAAAGCATTATCATCAATAGTAACCTTAGCATCAACAGCGAGAACTTTATTATCACTTGTTTTTAAGACTGGATTGATCTCAAAAAGAGATGCATCTGATTCGGTATATGCTTTATATAATGCCTTGATAAATGAAGTCATTTCCGCATGAGCTTCGCCTGAGAGATTTAAGCTGGAAGCTACCTCTGTAGCATTTTTATCTGTTAACCCAATTTTTGGATCAATATCAAGGCTGTGAATCAAATGAGGAGTTTCTTCTGCTACAGTTTCTATATCCACTCCACCTTCTGTAGAATACATTATCATATTTTTTGCATTTGCTCTGTTGAGTAATACAGAAACATAAAATTCTTCAATTTCAGATGGACCTGGATAATAAACATCTTCAGCCACTAATACCTGATGGACTTTTTTACCCTCCTTTGAAGTTTGAGGTGTAATTAAATTCATACCAATTATTTGATTGGAGATAGATAACACTTCATCCTTAGATTTAGCTAATTTAACCCCACCTCCTTTTCCTCTTCCACCAGCATGAACTTGGGCCTTTATTACATAAAAATCTGTTCCGGTTTCTTCATGCAGTTGATTGGCTTTGTTGACAGCTTCTTCAGCGCTGGTAGCAACATAGCCACGTTGAATTCTTACTCCGAAACTATTTAAAATTTCTTTGGCCTGATATTCATGTAAATTCATAAATCAAAATTTGGAAACAAATGTAATAAAGAATGATATTTCAATAAGGAAACTTTGGTATTATTTGTGATAAGTTATGAAGAAATTAATACTTAGTTTTGTAGGCATGAAAGATTTTCTTTTAGTATTAATATTTTTATTATCGTTTGGTTGTAAATCTTCAAAAACTCCAATTGATTTTGCAATTAAATCTTCTAAACCCTCAATTTCAAGCGTTAAAAAGAATTTAAAAAATCATGAAATTCAAATTAAACTAACAGTTATTGATAAAGAGGAAAATATTAATTATAAATTTAATGTTGATAATGATGATTACTTTTATCCGGCAAGCACTGTAAAACTTCCCATCGCGCTTCTAGCAGTTGAAAAGGTAAATGAATCTAAATACATAACATTAGACACCCCATTTAGGGTGGAAAACGAAAGCGAAAGATATACATTGCGTGATGAGATACTAAAAATGTTTGTTGTCAGTGATAATAAATCCTTTAATAGGATTTTTGAATTTCTAGGTCAAGATTATATTAATGGTAAGCTAAATTCTCTTGGATTTGATAACACAAAAATTTTTCACAGACTTTCTGTAGAAGATTCTGAAAATTTAAATACAAAAAAGGTTTTCTTTTTTATAGAAAAAGACAGTATTTCTTATCAGACTTTTAACAGAAAAATTGCTCCTAATCAAATGAATGGACTAAAAAAAGGCAAAAGGTTCTATAATAATAACGGTGATTTGGTAAAAAAACCGATGGATTTTTCTAAAAAAAATAGAATATCCATTGATGACTTACACGAAATGACTACTCAGGTTTTTCTTCCTAAAAACTACAATGATAAAAATTCATTTAAACTTAAAAATAGGCAAAGAAAATTTATTTGGGAAGCTATGTCTGCATCACCAAGTAAACTTGGATTAAACAAAGAAAAATACCCTGGCAATTTTGTTAAGTTTTTTGTCAGAGGTGATGAAAAAGAAAGCGATACTATTAAAAAATCATTAAAAATCTATAATAAAGTAGGAACTGCATATGGCCAGATTACTGAAACTGCATTTATAGATTCAGATGTTAATAGATTCATACTTACAGCTACTATGTATGTAAATGACAACAACATAATCAATGATGATGTTTATGAGTATGAATCTGTTGGTATACCGTTTTTTGCCTCGCTGGGCAAAGAAATCCTATCCCTACTAAAAAATTAGGTGTTTCTTAATCAATCAAAACTGTAATGTCTCTCATATTATTTGGGAGAATTAGTGATATGTTATATTTTAGAGCTTCCATTTATCTTGAATGAAGAATAAACTAACCATATTGTTATTATTGGTATTGCCCCTTATTGGGTTTTCGCAAATCGATGATTCAAATATTCAAGATGCAGTAAATTTATGGATTTCTGATCAACAGGCTGCAATCTCCAGCTATGGAAATATTTCAGAGTGGGATGTTAGTGATGTTACTGATATGTCTCAATTATTTAAGAACAAGCAAAATTTCAATGATGATATTTCAGCGTGGAATACAAGTAATGTTACAAACATGGCTGAGATGTTCAACTTTGCTGTTACTTTCAATCAAGACATTGGTTCCTGGGATACTAGCAGTGTTACAAATATGCATGGAATGTTTGCTTATGCATCTTCATTTAATCAAGATATTGGAGATTGGAATACATCAAATGTAAACCTCATGTATTACATGTTTGATAATGCAATTGCATTCAATCAAGATATAGGACCCTGGGATGTATCTAATGTTACTAGTATGGACAACATGTTTGTTGAAACACCTTTTGATCAAGATATAAGCTCTTGGGATGTAGGTAATGTAACTAGCATGAATAGAACTTTTCTTGGTTCAACTTTTAATCAAGATATTGGTTCTTGGGATGTTAGCAACGTAACCACAATGGAAAAGATTTTCGCATCTGATCATGAATTTAATCAAGATATAAGCAACTGGAATACAGCACAGGTTACAAATATGTCCGGAGCTTTTGCTGCAGCTCATGCTTTCAATCAAAATATTGGTTCTTGGGATGTTTCTAATGTTACTGATATGTCTGAGATGTTCAGTCATGCAAATGTATTTAATCAAGATATTGGGTCATGGAACACATCTAGCGTTGCAGATATGTCTGAAATGTTTTTCAGTGCAAATGCATTTAACCAGAATTTAAATTCTTGGGATGTTTCTAATGTTACCCTCATGATTAGCATGTTTCATGATTCTGAAAATTTTAATGGAAATATTTCTTCTTGGATCACTTCAAATGTTACCAATATGTCCAATATGTTTAATGGAACTTCAAACTTTACTCAGGATATTAATAATTGGGATGTGGGCAATGTTACGGATATGAGTGGAATGTTTAAAAATTCCTCATTCAATTCAAATATTGCTTCTTGGAATGTAAGCAATGTACTTGACACTTACCAAATGTTTGCAAATGCAATTTACTTTAATCAAAATATTGAAAATTGGAATGTAGCTAATGTTATTACAATGTCAGAGATGTTTTCAAACTCTGAGTCCTTTAACCAAAATTTAGGGAGTTGGATTGTCAGTACTGTTTTAGATTTTACATCAATGCTTGATAATTCTGGTATTTCAGTTGAAAATTATGATAATATTTTAATCAGTTGGTCTCAGCAAGATCTGCAGAATGATTTAAATCTTGGAGCAGTTGGTCTTTTCTTTTGTGATGCAGAAAATGAGAGACAATCAATTATTAATAATTTTAATTGGATAATTAATGACGAAGGTATTGACCCAATTTGTGATATTTCTTCAAACGTTACACCGCCGCCAACAACATCTGAATCTTCTCAATTATTTTGTGCCCAATTATCAGGAAACTCTCTGGCTGATATTTTGATTGAGGGTGAAAATATTCAATGGTATGATTCACCAACAGATGGGAACCTAATTCCTTCCGAAACATCAATTTCAGGATATATTAATGACGGTTTACTTCAAGAACCTCCATCTGTTTTTGATCCATCTACAGCGATATTTACACATGTTATTTATGCTACGCAAACAATAGATGGAGTTGAAAGCGAAGAAATGTTAATGATAACACTTCAAACATACAATAACTCATATTTTCAAATTATTCAAGGGTGTAATGGACTAACATCAGTTATTATTGGAGATGAAGGAGGCACTTTTTCATGGTATGATGGAGGTAATCCAGACGATGATGCAATTTTAAATTCTCAGACAGGAGAAGTAACTAATGCTTCACCTGGTACTGCTTATTTCTTTGGCTATACCGCTCTTGAATCAAGCGAATGTGGGCCTAGCACCACCGCTGGTGGTTTATCAACTTTTCCCTCACCAGAAATACCAACAACAGATTGGCCTGATAATAACGTTATTTTCTGTCAGGATGATAATTTAACAATTGTTGACCTTGCAGCTGGACAAACAGCATCCTCAGCCCTATGGTATGAAACACTAGAAAGTGAAAATCCAATTGATGTGACAACCCCAATAGTAAATGGTGAAACTTACTATGTATCAAGTTATGATGAGCAGACTGGTTGTGAGTCTCAAAGATTAGAAATGTCAGTGACTATTGATCCGATTGATATTGAACTTGGTGAAAATATAGCAGCTTGCTCTGGTGATATCGTGATACTAGATGCAGGTGCTGATTTTGATAGTTATGTATGGAATACCGGGGATACAACACAAACAATTCTTGTATCAGAAGCTGGTAATTACGAGGTTACTGTTAGCAAATCTTCATGTGAGGAATCAGATGAAATATCTGTTGAATTTACTGAAATTCAATTAGCAACAGGCGAGAGTGAGCAAAATTTCTGTATTGGAGCAACAATTTCTGACCTTAATGTTGAAGGAGAAAATATCCAGTGGTATAATGCTTCAGAAAATGGTGCTTTGCTGGATCCTGAGTATATTCTTAGTGATGGTGAGACTGTTTATGCTTCACAAACTTTGGAAAATTGTGAAAGTCAAGAACTATTTGCAGTTTTAGTTTCCATCAACGAATCTGAAACACCAATAGTAACAGGTGATAATATTCAGGTATTTGATAATGAGCCAACGATATCACAAATTACTGTAATTGGTGAAAATATTCTTTGGTATGATGCACCGGTTAACGGAAACATTTTAGAGGAAAACTTTGTTGTTTCTAATGGACAAACAGTCTATGCTTCTCAAACCATTGAGGGGTGTGAAAGTAATGAGCTATTTTCTGTGACAATTCAAATAAGTACGGATGGTGATGACCCACCAATAATCACTTCACAAGGAAATGAAATTTATTGTCCGCAAACGGAGCAAAATATTGTTACCTCATTCAATATTCAAGACCCTGATGATATTGAATTAGATGCTTTATATGTACAAATTTCTCAGGGATATGTTATTGGTGAAGATATTCTTACGTTAACAGGAAGTCACCCTGGAATAACAACAACTTGGAATGTCAGTGAAGGTAAATTAGAAATTGCTGGAAACGGGGGCCCTGCTTTAATAACAGATATTATAGCTGCTGTTTACGATATTGTATTCTTCTCCCCAAATCCAAACCCAGTTGATAAATATTTTTCATTCACGATTGGAAATGTGAATTATCTCCCATCAACAGGTCATTATTACATATACTACGAATCAGTTGGGATAACATGGATTCAGGCTATGAGTGCCGCTGAAAATTCAACATATTATGGGCTTCAGGGTTATCTTGCAACTATTTTATCTGCTGAAGAAAATCAAATTGCAGCTGAACAAATTGCTGGAGCTGGATGGATTGGAGCTAGTGACCAAATTATTGAAGGAGAATGGAATTGGGTTACAGGACCCGAAGCAGGAACAAATTTCTGGAATGGAAATTATACGGGAAGTGCAGTTGATGGTATGTATAGTAATTGGAATGATTTTGAACCAAACCAAGCAGGAGATGAAGATTACGCACATATTACTGATGATTCTATAGGAATAATTGGTTCTTGGAACGATTTATTAAACGATGGAGCATTTGAAGGTCCTTATCAACCAAAAGGATATGTTGTTGAATATGGTGGAATGCCAGGAGATCCAGTGTTAAATCTTTCATCAAGTACAAGTTTATTGTCTGTACCAGTCATTGAAACTACCCCTTTTGATGGGTATGATTGTGATGAAGTAGAACTTATTGCAATTTCCGATTATGAAGATGGCGATGTTTATTGGTATGATTCATCAGAGGGTGGAGAACCAATTTTCTATGGAACTAATTTTTATCCTGAAATTTCGGAAAGTACTACATACTGGGTTTCTAATTTTGATGTTGGAGAATGCGATGATTATCCGCGAACAGAAATCGTTGCAAACATTACCCCTGTTTTTTCAGAGGTAGTAACTCCAAATGTATATGTTAATGAGGTGTGCTACACTGTAGAAGAACTTGTTACTGATGTACTTATTAATAACCCTTGCGCTAACGTTTCAAATATTACATTCACAAGTGGAAATGACTTTAATGATGTAAATGGTATTGGTCATTTTATTGAGCCTAGTGGATCCTTCCCTTTTAGTGAGGGTATAGTTTTATCAACTGGAAATGCCTTATTAGCATCTGGTCCTAATACAGGTATTGGTGATGCCAGCACGGGAGATAATCAGTGGCCCGGAGATAATGATTTGAGTAATTTAATTGGTGAAGAAACATTCAATGCTTCAACCATTGAATTTGATTTTGTTCCTATTTCAAATAATTTGAGCTTTAGGTTTATTATGGCATCTGAAGAATACGATCAGGGATTTTATGAATGTGAATATTCTGATGTGTTTGCGTTTTTATTAACAGACTCTGATGGAAACACCACAAACCTTGCTGTCATTCCTGAAACTGATATTCCAATTGCAATCACTAATATTCATCCTGCAAATGATGTGTGTGATGCTGTCAATGAAGAATATTTCCACGGATATATCCCTTTAAATCAACCTGATATTGGGTATGATGGTAGAACTATTGCTTTTATTGCTCAAGCGGATGTAACTATTGGTGAAACATATCATATAAAACTTTCTGTTGCAGATGCATCAGACTCTGTATTAGATTCAGCTGTTTTCCTTGAAGCTGGTAGTTTTGATCTTGGACTATATTTAGGTGATGATATTTTAGTAAGCTCAGGTGAATCTGAATGTCAAGGAGATCCAGTGATACTGGATACACAAATTGATGAAAGTAATGAGAATATTTCATTTGTATGGACATATGAAGGTGCAGTAATTAGTGATGAAAATTCACCATCTTTATCAATTTTTGAATCTGGTAATTATGGTGTAGTGGCAACATTATCTGAAGAATGTATTTTATCTGATGAAATTTATGTTGAATTCTATATTCCAATAGAATTAGATCCATTAAATAATCTTGAATCCTGTGATAATTTTGCTGTTGATGGAAATGGAATATTTGATATAACTGCACAAACTCAGAATATCCTTGAAGAAATTAACTCTGAAAATTACATTATAAACTATTTTGAATCTGAAGAAGATGCAATAAATAATACTAATGCAATAGAATCATTAGACTTTTATGAGAATATTACACCATTCAATCAAACATTATTTGTTAGTTTATATGAACCCGAATATCCAGAGTGTACTACTATTTCGAGCTTTAATTTAGTAACAATTGACCCGCCATCATTTTCAGTTCCTACTCCACTTGAGGAGTGTGATGATGATTACGATGGTATTGTTTCCTTCTTTGATCTATCTCAAAAAACAGAGGAAATTCTAAATGGACAAACCGGAATATCTGTCTCCTATCATGAGACTCTAGAAAATGCAGAAAGTGGTGAAAATCCTATTGAAGGTCTTTACACTAATATTGAAGTAGATACGCAAACACTATATGCAAGGCTTGTTGATATTGAAAGTAGTTGCATTACTAATACTGAACTTCAACTAATTGTCAATCCTATCCCTACTGTATTGGTTGGCCCCGCTTATGAAGTCTGTGACGATGATTACGACGGTATCGGATCTTACAACCTCAGTACACTGGATGAAACACTTCTCGATGGACAAACTGGTGTATCCATCTCTTACTATGAATCTCAAGAAGATGCAGACAATGCAACAAACGTACTGGATGTGAATTATCAAAATACTATCACAGATACGCAAACTCTATATGTAAGACTAGAAGTAGATGAAACTGGATGTTATGCAACCACTACACAAGAACTAATTGTTAATCCACTGGCTGTAATTGAAGTTACCGATTATGAATTATGCGATTATACTAATCCTGGAGATTTAATAGAAGTATTTGATATTACAACTAAATCTGATGAAATCATCAATGAACAAGACGTAGTACTAACTTACTTCACTTCATTATTAGATTCTCAAAATAATACAAATCCAATAAGTAATGAAGAATTAGTTGCCTATTCTAATACGGAACCAACAGAAACAATATATGTTACTTTGGAACAAAATACTACTGGATGTATCACCTATGGAAGCTTTGATATTATTGTCAACCCACTACCTAATGTTATCGAAAACACTGACCTAGTACAATGTGATATTGATGATGTACAAGACGGAATATCTATTTATAATCTGGAAGAAGCTGCAGAGAATATTGTTATAGGAGACGATCCTAATAACTATGTACTTACCTTCCATTTATCACAAGAGGACTTAGATGCCGGAATTAATGCCATTGAAGAGCCAACAGCATATGTAAATGAAACACCACTGCAGAATATATACTGCAGAGTAGAAAATATAAATACCGGATGTTACACAACTTCATACTTCTATTTAGAAACAGTATTTAATCCAATACCTGATGATGCTGGACTAGTAGTTTGTGATGACAGCGAAATGAATGGAACAGATGCTGATTACAATGGACTCGGACTCTTTACATTAAGCGATGCAGATGAATATGTATTATCCCTAATTGTAGCAAATCCAAATAATGATATCACTGATGCGAGTGAGCTGACAGTTACTTATTATCTTACAGAACAGGATGCACTATTGGAGCTCAATCAATTGCCGAATGAATATATCAGCGAAGTGCCAAATCAACAAACTATTTACCTAAGAGTAGAAAGAGGTAACGACTGCTTTGGAATCAATAGTATGCTTCTAGAAGTATTGCCCATACCAATTTATGTTGATATCCCAGATCAAATCTTGTGTTCCATGACCCCAGGATTCTTTGATATTTTCCTTTCTGATTATGATGTTCAGGTTTTAAATGGTCAAAATCCTGAGCAATACACAATTACCTACCATACATCTGCAGATGATGCAGAAAACGGAGTAAATGCGTTAGAAAATGCGTATACTGTAGTAGACTATATAGATTTATTTGTGCGTATTGAAGACAATATAACAGCATGTTATATTTCCAATATTGACTTTACACTTACTGTTGAGCCAAAACCTTTATTTACGCCTCCTGATCAGCCAATCATTTTATGTGATGAAGATACGGATGGTTTCACTACTATAGATATTTCTATTATGACTGAAGATATAATGAGAGGTCCTGATGGAGCTATCATCGAAGAAAATATTGTTACCTACCACGAAACAGCCGAAGATATGAACTTAGGAACTAATCCTATTGAAAATCCTGCAGCTTACGTAAATATTGCTAATCCTCAAATAATCTATGTAAGAATCGAAGATAATATGACTCCTTCTACAGGATGTTATGCAGACACAACTCTGGAGTTAATAATACAAACTCCTCCCGAAGTAAATGAGCCTTCAACTTTAGAATATTGTGATCCTGATGCGGATGGATTTGGTGTCTTTGACCTTACAACTGCAAATGCAGAAATTGCCAATGGTTCAGAAAACCTAGCTATTTCTTACCATGAGACAGAGGCAGATGCAGAGAATAATGTCAATGCAATTGTTGGCGAGTATAATAATATTGTTGCATACGAGCAAACTGTATATATACGTGTAGAAGACAATGCTTCGGATAATGATTGTGCTGCTCAGCTGACTTTAACACTGATCGTAAATGATGTTCCTCAGATCAATACAGAGCCATCTTCTCTTTCCCTTTGCGATGAAAATTCAGACGGATTTGGAATATTTGATTTAAGTACCAGTAGCGAAGAACTACTTAATGGATTAGATCCTATTGATTTTACGATTACTTACTATGAAGCACAGGATGATGCAGAAAATGCGTTAAATGCGATTGTAACACCTTATAATTATACCAATACAACAGCATTTAACCAGTTTATTTGGGCTCGTATTGAAAATAATACAACGGCTTGTTACAATGTGGGAAGTATTGAGCTAATTATAAATGAACTGCCTATACTTACACAACCTTCTCCATTAAACTTGTGTGATGATAATAATAGTGGAGATGAAGTAGAAGGATTTACTCTAGAGGATAGTATTGGAGAGGTGCTACAAGGACAAACAGGTATTAATATATCTTTCCATGAATCTCAAGAAGATGCTGATAATGCAATAAATCCTATTGTATCTCCGTATAATAATACTGCTAATGCACAAACAATTTATATAAGAGGAGAAGATGAGATTACTGGGTGTTATGCAACCATTACGCTAGATTTAAGGGTAAATCCTATACCAAGTCCAGTTGCTCCAGAACCTATTGAAGAGTGTGATGACGATAATGATGGATTTACATTCTTTACCTTAGAAACTAATGAAGAAGAAATAATAAATGGAGAATTAGATATTGTTCTCTCCTATTACTCGACATTGACAAATGCACAGAATGATGTAAATCCTATTATAAGTCCTTACTACAATATAGTTCCGGATAACCAAATCATTTTTGTTAGAGCAGAAAATGAACTTACAGGGTGTTTTACTATTGTAGAACAAGAATTAATTACAATACCTTCCCCAGAAATACCTTTAATCATTGAAGATATCGTTGCGTGTGATGATGATTATGACGACATAGCTTTATTTGATCTAACGCAAAGAGAGGAAGATATTTTAGGAGAACAAAGCTCTTCAGACGTAATATTAACCTATCATGAATCATTGCTAGATGCAGAAACAGGAGAAAACCCTATAGTAAATACAACAAGTTATCAGAATCTGTCTAACCCGCAAACTATTTATGTGAGACTTGAAGATACCGTTAACGGATGTATTAACACAGGGGCATTTAACCTCGTTGTAACGCTTCCTCCTGTTATCGTACAAGCTGATCCTTTACAAGAATGTGATGATGAAATTGCAGATCAAATCACAGAATTTGACCTGACGATAAAAGATAGTGAAATCACTGGTGGTAATATTGATTGGGAGGTAATTTATTATGAAACACAACAAGATGCCTTTGATGCAATAAATCCTATCGAAAATCCAGAAGCATACTCAAATACTTCCGTACAAGGAAATCCTGCAAATCCACAAACACTTTATGTAGCAGTTGTTAATGAATTTGGCTGTATCGCTTATAATTATTTAACCATCGAGGTACTTCCTAACCCGACACCTAACTTAGATCCGTCAAATATTGAACAATGTGATAATAACAATGCAGGTGATTTAACAGAGACTTTTGATATTACAGTCCACGAAGATTATATTTTAAACGGAGAGTCTGGAGTTGGTATAGCATACCACGAATCTTTGGATGATGCTTTAAGTGGAATAAACCCTATCACAGATCCTAGCAATTATGCAAATGTTATTCCAGGTGTACAAACTATTTACGTCGCTGTAACCAAGGATATTACAGGCTGTGTTACTGTTGTTACTTTTGATATTATTGTAAATCCTTTACCTGACATATCAAGTGTTGCTGATATCGTCATATGTGAAGTAAATACTGATAATGTATATGACTTTGATTTAGATGAAATTACAGTTCAGTTATTAGGATCGCAGGATGTCAGCAACTTTACGGTTACCTACCACGAGACACAGCAAGATGCAGAAGATAGTCTTAACATATTGACTAGTCCTTATACAAATACAAGCAGTCCACAACAACTATTTGTAAATATTAGCAATAACACAACAGGATGTTTTGTGACAGGTGCTGGATTTACTTTAGATGTACAAGAAGCAGCCGTTGCTAATACAGATACCGAACCAGCTGTATTAGAGGAATGTGATATTGATAATGATGGATTTGCTGAATTTATCTTAACAGATTTAAATCAAGATATATTAGATGGATTAGATGCTAATGATTTTACGGTAGGTTATTATGAAAACTTACAAGACGCAGAAGATAGCAGTAATGCTTTACCTAATAACTATACAAATATATCCAGCCCTCAAATAATTTATGTGAGACTAGATAATGATACATATCCAAGCTCTCAGTGTTATGATATTACTACGGCAACATTAATTGTAAACGAGTTACCATTCTTCTCACTAGAGGCTAGCTATATGGGCTGTGAAAATGCTAATGGTTCAGAAGTAGTTGATTCATTGATGGAAACAAATCTTCCAGAAAGTGAATACGACTTTGAATGGTATGATCCTACAGGAACTCTAGTAGCGACAACCTCTAGCCACTTCCCAACAATGGCTGGAACATATACAGCTACGGTAACTAACGAACTAACAGGATGCCAATACTCTACAACTACAGAAGTATATACAAGCGCTACAGCAGTTGTTAGTGCTACAGTAACTACTCTCGCCTTTGCTCAAGAACATGTAATACAAGCAACTGCAACAGGAATCGGAGATTATGAGTTTAGATTAGATACAGGTCCATGGCAATTAGATGGAACATTTAATAATGTTAGCCCAGGATTACATACGGTATATGTAAGAGATCTAAATGGATGTGGTGTGGGAACGGCAACTGTATTAGTGGTAGATTATCCAAGATTCTTTACCCCTAATGGAGATGGATATAATGACACATGGCACATTATCGGGGCAGATTTACACCCAGGACTAGTAACATCCGATATATACATCTTTGACAGATATGGAAAACTACTTAAAAAACTGGATCCACAAGGAGATGGATGGGATGGCACCTACAATGGAAGACCAATGCCTTCAACAGACTACTGGTTTACTATTGAGTATCAAATACCTGCACTAAATGTAACTAGAAGATTTAGAGCACACTTTAGCCTGAAAAGATAAAATTTAATCATTAACATAATCGATCAAATATCTAAATCGAGGAGTTAGCTTACCGTTATGGGTAATTCTCGAGTTGTGTAAAATCTTTTCTTTATCATTATTAAAAAATGATGGTATGACATGATTGAAAAACATCTCCCCAAACATTTCACTAGCGTCTCTAGGTAATTCACAAGGAAGGTTATCAACTGCCATGACAACAAGCGCATCATTATCCATTAAATCACATTCCTCTAAATTAATTTTATGAAAACCATACAACGGCCTTTCTATTGTAGATGGCCTGATAGTTGAAGAAATTGGTCCATCAATATCACAGCTAATATCTGCAATTAATTTGATGTTGAAATCGTTATTTGTAATATCACTATTTGAAATCAACTTTGGAGCCTTTGGATTGTGATAATGGCCTGCAAAGAAAATATCAGTAACAAAATTAAATTTGGAGAAGGTTGACGTAAAAAGGTCAGGGTTTTTATAAAAATTTTCTATTGTATTTTCGGTTTTATCAGAGTGATTATAGTCCAAAACATCAATATTTGTATAAACTGGATAATTATATTTTTTTTCTAAAAAATCTTTAACACTGACTTCTTTAATGTTCATAAAATCTAAAACTTCTTTTACTCCTGAACCAACTCTCCCCTTGCCAGTTAACAAAATTTTGATTTTAGGAATTACTAAACCACCAATTATTTTATTTAATTCCTCTCTATCTTTAAGATTTATTGCCCTTGGAATATCAAATAGATTAAATTTTAATCCAAAACCCCTAAAACCATTGTAAGCTCCAACCACACCAGCGTAATATCCAAATCCAATTAACCGGTTATTATTTAGATCTTCAATAGTTTCATGATCATATAATTGTATATTTTTTTTTATGATACTCTGTAAAAGTTTTTTATTATAAGGCTGTTTTTTAATCGTATGAGAAAAGAAAAAATATTTTTTGTTTGGTATTAGTTTTTCAATAGGTACCTCTTTTACTCCAATTAATATATCACAATTAGACACATCATCAACTACATCTAAGCCCTTTTCCAAGTACTCCTTATCTGAAAAACATCTAATATCACTTTTCTCAATAAAAAACTCAATTTCAGGAAATCTTCTTACTGTCTTTACACATGTTTCAGGTGTAAAGACGACTCTTTTATCTGCTGGAAATTTTTCTTCTCTTATTATTCCGATTTTCATATTTCAAAAATAACCTAAATTATGGATCTGCAAATTTTTATATATTTGCAAATCAATTTTGTTCTTTGAAAATATGGGGTCGATTGGTTTTGACAGCAAGCCAAAGTGAATAACAAGCATGTCGCGCAATAAAATAGTACGCGTAAAAATCAATTTTAATTTTAAACGGCGAAAATAAATACGCTTTAGCTGCATAATCTGAATTATAGTAAGATTAGCCTCGTTCCACAAGGTGGAAAAGCTAAATGTTTCATGATAGCCATTGTCAACGGCGATCATATAGAAACATCGTAAATGTTGACATAGAAAATATGAGTTTCGACATATTTTTGAAATAAAGAAACTAAGTGTTATGTATACTGTTTTTAGTTAGCATAGCAACGAAAATTAAATAAAAACTAAGCATGTAGAAACTTATTTATTTTCTTGTTTGGACCCGAGTTCGATTCTCGGCGACTCCACTATTTCTTGCTTTGAATAATGCTTACAATATTAGATATATTACTGAAAGGCTATTTTGGACCAAAGGTTTTTTCCTCAATACTTTTAACCATTCGTTTATAATATTCCATAAACATATCTTTTTGCTTCTTGGTTAAAAGACTTTTTCCCTCTCCACTTTTTCCTTTTCTTATAAACTGATTATATATTTTTTCTGAAACCTTAGGTTGCTCTCCGAATAAATTCTCATTTTTCTTCATAAACTCAAAGCTAGAATACTTTAACGCTCTTTCAATAGCTTTTTTATTTCTTGGAATACCCAAAAAACTAATTATACGTTCAATTTCTTTTGTCTTATTTTCTAAAAGATCTTCATATTTTACATAGAGAATAGAAAAATTTTTTTTATTTAACATCCATTCACTAGTGTGTTTAAACCATTTTTTTTGTTTAAAAAAAACATTTAAATATTTATCTAATTTTAAATCAGAGTTGTTGTAATTTTTTTGTTGATGGTAGTTTGATATTGCAACATCCATCCCATTTCTATATATATATATAAACTTCCCTTTTGTTTTTTTACTAAACTCTTTGTAGTTGTCATGGGTTTTAATAATTCTTGGAGAGCTTAAATCTGGCGGTTTCTGACCAATAAAAGAAGCATTATGAATCCAAGGTGAAACATCATATATATGCTTAAAATTCATTTTTCCATCTGTGGTTAAATGATATAAAATCATTTGCATTAAAGTTGTTCCTGATTTTGGATAGGTAGATATATATATATCATCATCACGCTCACCAAACATAATTTTAAATTGTTCAAATTTAAATTTGTGTGACAAACTGAGAAAATAGCGTGCTACACTCGCTAATAGTTTATTAATTTTGAAAGTTTGTTCTGCTAAAACACCGTAACCATTATATTCTTTCTTTTTTACCTTTTTCATAAAAAAAGATTAGAAGATACTAACTAATTTGTGTGCTCTATTTTTAATTGCAGTCGCTAGAAATATCTTCCCAGGTAGTCCAGTCATCCCAAGTTCCAGTGTAAATCACATCTCCATCAACAGAGTATGTATATGAACCATCAGGACAATAGGAGTATGTATAAGTAATCCCTTCGTCAACATAAGAAAAGGTGCAACAATCGTTATCACTATCACTGCTACATGAAACAAGACCAGCTGTAAAAAAAGTTCCTAAAAAAATTGCAAAAAGTTTTAAAATTCGCTTCATACCTATTAAATATAGTAATTAATTTTAAATTACAAGAATTTGTTAGTCTGCTAAAAATTTCTAAAAATCTGAACTTATTAAGTCCGTTTCTTTAATTCATTAATATATTTATTCATAATAGAGTCATTTTTAATATCGTTTAGGTCATAATTGTCAAAATAATCAAACCCTCGTTTTCTATCAAATCTTGCTCTTCCACGACTACGTTTTTCCAAAAATTCCTCGTAACTTTTTATAGCATAATGATTTATACGTATCTGATTAGATATAGGTGTTCTATACCAAAATTGTTTTTTTGCAGGATTTCCATTAGAATCAATATATCTTCCAAAAATTACAGGTCGATGCGCTGAAAAAAATCTTAAAATTAATCTGGGGTTAAGAATGACTTTTATATGACGATTAAGTTTATGTTCAGGCAAAGAATGGTCTTTAAATCGTTCCATAACAAGCCCTTTTTCTCTTTTTTTAGCTCCCGCACTGCCATAAACTAACCAATTAATTTGAACACCTGAAAAGCTGCCCAAACTACGCAAATAATCTGGAATGGTTTTGTGCTTGATGGGTACTATAAATTCATCGATATCCAAAAAACCCATATATCTGGTGTGGCGTTTATGCTTTCTCACACAGTTAGCATAAGCCTTAAGTTGCATTTTCTTTCCAGGAAAATAACGATATTCTACTAAATTACTATCGATATAGGGTTTCAAAATTTCCTGGGTATTATCAGTGCTCTCGTTATCATATATAAAGAACTTTTCAACACCCAACATCTTATGATATTCAATCCATTCTTTTAAATAGCGACCTTCGTTTTTAGCAATGGCACAAAGGGTTAGATAAAATTGGTATTTTCTTTTGAATATAAATCTAAACATTCTTTTATCTGACTTTATATAACAAAAATATTTTTTTTATAGTTTAAACCCTAGTTTAGTACATAAACTTTGCAGAGAAAGTATTTTAACGTTAATAAAACACACTTAGATTTACCCTAACTTTGTTTAAATTTACTGTAACTAATTGTAGGACCACAAATACTATGGAAATAGATTTTGTAATTACATGGGTGGATATGAATAACTCTGAATGGCAACAAAATTTTGTTAAGTATTCTAACAAAACAGAAAATGAAAAGAACTCTGTTTCTGTGGCACGCTTTAGAGATTACGGTTTATTGAAATTCTGGTTTCGCGGCGTTGAAAAATTTGCCCCTTGGGTACGAAAAATACATTTTGTAACCTGTGGACAAAAACCCGAATGGTTAGATGAAAATCATCCCAAAATTAATCTTATTAATCATAAAGATTTTATTCCAAATCAGTTTTTACCCAGCTATAACTCTGTCGTCATTGAACGTTATTTACATAAAATTCCAGATTTAGCAGAACATTTTGTGTATTTTAACGATGATTTTTTCATTATTAATCATATAGATAAAAGTCGTTTTTTTCAAAATGGGTTACCCTGTGATATTTCTATTTTTCAGTATAACCCAAATTGGTCACAATGGTATATAAGAATTAAAAACAATATCAAACTCATAAATAAACATTTTAATAAAAAAGATGTCATAAATAAGTTTTACAATAAGTGGTTCAGCCCCTTATATGGAAAAAAATTGTGGATGAACTACTTGTTGAAATTTTATCCAAGATTTATCACCTTGCGGACACCTCACAATGCACAACCTTTTTTAAAAAGTATGTTTAAAGACGTATGGAAACATTGCGGAAAAGAATTAACAGAAACTTCGTTAAACAGATTCCGTGCAGTGACTGATTACACCCCGGAGTTATTTAGAGCTTGGCAAATGTGCACTGGTAATTTTACGCCATACAATACTTATAATGATACCAAAATGTTTCCGCTTATGATACAACCAAAACAAAAAAAAGCTGTAAAGGTTATTAGAAACCAATCTTATAAACTAATATGTCTGAATGACAATATTCGAATCCAAAATTACGATCAGGTTATCAGCGATATAAAAGATGCATTCGACAGTATTTTACCTCAAAAATCGAACTTTGAACTTTAGGTCTACAATGCAAAAAAAGCAAATTATTGTATCATTAACTTCTTTTCCTGTGGCCCTTCCTTTTGCAGTAAAGGCAATTCAGTCTATTTTAGATGGCTCAGTTCTTCCAGATAAAATAGTGCTTTACCTTACTAGACAACAGTTCCCCAGTGGGAAAATCCCATCAAATATAAAAGCTTTATTGTCAGTAACTTCAATTTTTGAAGTTAGATACTGTAATGAGATCATTCGCTCATATACCAAGTTAATCCCCGCAATGCAAGATTTTCCAAATGAAATAATAGTAACAATCGATGACGATGTCCGTTATCACAAAAACATGTTAAAATGCTTATTAAGTCGTCATAAGAAATACCCCAATTCCATAATTGGACATCGTATTAGACGCATAAAGTTAAATGCTAAGTATAGAAAATGGAAATGCTATAAGCGTGTAAGCTTGTTAACACGCAGTTTTAAACCAAGTTTTAGAAATTTACAAACTGGGGTTGGAGGTGTTTTGTATCCACCAAATTCTTTATCGAAAGAAATGCTGAAAACTGAGTTATTTATGCAGATGGCTCCAACAGTTGATGATATATGGTTTTGGGCAGCAGCAGTTGCAAACGGAACCAAAATAGCTCCAATACCATTTGGTTTTTGGCGTCAAACTGACCTTAGAAAACCCTCAAAAGTTTCTTTAAGAAGTACCAATGTGTTTTCAAGTGTTGATGTAAACCGAAAAGTTTTTGAGAGTATAATTAAAAAATTTCCAATAATTAAACAGAGATTCGAGGCTAAAAATTAAGCTCAGAAATAAAATTTAGTTTAAGACTTTTGTAGAATATATTTTACTGATTCTACAATTATTTTTCAAACTCTGATTTTTCTGGAAAACGACTATTTAACCAAACTTTTAATTTCATACGGTCCTTGTCATCAGCATATTCAGTATCGTTCATACAAAAAAATGTTGGATTGAATTTTTTTAGTTTATCATAATGCCTCTCTTTTTGGATATGAACGTGAATTGACTCGTTATCAGAGACATATTGTAAATAACCTCGCTTTTCAGCCAAAGCGACATAAGAATATATTACGCGCTGTATATCATTTTCACTTCTAACATGATTGATTTTCATATTATCAATTTCATTTTTGAAAATTTTCTCAGAAACTCGCATACAATCACTTTTCAAATAACTATCCATATTATGATGAGGCAAACCGTTGTAGAACAAACCAAATTTATCTTTTACCAATTCAGCAGCATTAAATAAAGCTTTGCTATACATTTTGTGAGGTTTTTTGAAAATTTTTTCTCTTAAAAACCAACGAAACTTTCTAAAGCGTTTTCTATTTAGACGTATTATAGGGAATCCGTCTGCAGCAAAAAAAATTGTTGGTAAAACAGTTTTATTAAGAAACATATCATCATTTGATAAAATAAAATGCTCCGAAAGATTTGGTATTTTATGTAAAAATTGTTCAATCAAATTAGAGTTAAAGCATGGTAAACTTTTGCGCGGCAATATGTCATTTTGATTAATAATTTTTATTCTAGGATTGGAAATGTCAAGCCATTTTGGTTTTTGATTATCAGTGAGAATAAAAATTTTTCTTACCCATGGCGCATATCTTTCAACTGAGCGTAAGCTGTATTTTAACTCATCATTATTGAAATAACTTCTAAAATTTTTTAAGGAATTTGTCCTTTTTTTTTCTAAAAAGGGTTCTCGCTTTTCCAGCCATTTGGAGTCATTACCATCAACCCAAAGATAAACTAAATCAATACTTGGGTTATCAATTTTCATTTTCAACTCTTTGTTTGATTATTGGATACATTTTAAGAATTTTTTCAAGCCCTATACGATTTAAATCTGCACCAGTTTTAAAATTGATAGTTTTTAAGGATAAATTTTTTGGTTTTTTTAATCCAGTAGGTTTGTTATACTTTCCAAAGGGGAAAGGTAAAATATACGTTCCGTTGGCCACTGCTGCAGCCCAAAACCATATATCATCTGCTGTTGGCGTAATTTTTTTAAATACATTGGAATGAATCATCTCTTCATTCAATGAATTTGGGGGGTATAAAACTCCTCCAACGCCAGTTTGTATATTTTTAAAATTATAATTTAATTTTTTGAAAATAAAATGATACCATCTGTATTTTTTCCATTGTCGATAAGGAGCATTTAGTTTTATCTTTTTGGCTCGATTGGCAATAATAACATCTGGAATTTGTTTATGTAAGAGAAGTAAGTCTCTCAACATATTTTTGTGATACCTAACATCATCATCAATTGTCACAATGATATCATTTGGAAAATCATTTAGAGCAGGAATCAATTTTCTGTAAGAACGAATATCTTGACTATAATTCCTAATTTCAAATAAGGGGTTACTATTAGCTAAGTTCATAAGTTCCAATGGAACTTTGTTGTCTTTAAATTGTGAAAATGTAAGGTAGAGAACAAGTTTGTCAGGTAAAGTATTGCCTGCTAAAATAGAATTAATTGCATCCTTAGCATAAATCATTGCAGCAGGAAAAGAGGTTAAGGATACAATTACTTTTTTTTGTTTTAACATATTTTTTATTCTAAAATATATTTGATTTTACTCAATTAATCCTTCAGCAAATCCCCGGTGTGAAATTTTTGCATTATAACCAATATCAAAAAGTAAAGGGTACTCTAGAGGATTGTTATGATGATTTAATAACCAGCTGTCAACATCCCTCATACCCCACAAAGTAATTCCAAATCTATTTTCAAGAGGGACTCTTCTATATGTTTCAACAACATTTCTGTATCTATTTTCTTGACTTAATGCTCTTTCATAAGTTAATTCACTTATATCTATGGTTCTATTTACCGTAATATCCAACTCTGAAAAGTGAATAAGAATATCTTTTTCAATGATTTGATCGAGATGATTTTTAATTTGAACAAGATTTGGGTCTATATGATCGATGTGCATCTGTAGTCCAATTCCATCAATTGGGATATTGTTGCTTCTAAAGTCATCAATTAAGCTTAGAACCTGATTTAACTTTGCCGGAATTGACTCAATCTTATAGTCGTTGTAAAATAATTTTACATCCTGATCAGCCTCTCTTGCCCAAGTAAAGCACTTTTCGAGATAATCATCTCCGATTCTTTGTCTAAAGATTGAACTTTCAGCTTGACTTGTAAATGCCTCATTAACAACATCCCAAGCAGCGACTACAGAGACTTCCTCACCGTTAATAACCATTTTTTGTTGAGAAAAATGGGAAACTGTAGACTTAACATAATCTTCAATTAGTTGTTCAAACTCCTCATCTGTTCCTGAGTAATTTTGTAACCAATCTGGAATAGAGCTATGCCATATTAAAGTATGTCCAAAAACTCTTAAACCATTTTGCTGTGCAAAATCAACTATTATATCTCCATCAGTAAAATCATATGAATTAGGCCCAATAAAAATATTAGCCATTTTCATGTCATTTTCAGCTGTAATACTGTTGAAATCATTCAAGAGTACGGATTTGAATTGATTATTAGTTAAAATTTTATTAGCGGAAACAATATTTCCAATAGGAAAATTAGCAAGGCTTTTTAAACTCGTTGTAGGAACATAGGTTAGTGATTCATTTACACAACATAGATGATCTATTGTTGAATCATCTTTACTACATGTAAAAAATAATAAGATACACAGGAAAACGATTTTTTTCACTTGATTAAGTTTTTTTTCCATTTCTAAAATAATAAGAAAAATGTAAAAGATTCGGTATAGTTATTGTTTTTTAATTCTAAGTTATGTTTGAAACAGATTACAAAAAAATAACTAATCAAATAAATAGTTTTGATCCCTACAAATATGCTTATACAAGAAATTATTACAATGGTTCAGTTTCAAAATTATCACCCTATGTTTCAAGGGGGGTAATATCTACCAAAATCATTTATGAAAAATTAATTGAAAATAAATTCAATCTCAAAAAATGCGAAAAATTTATTCAAGAACTAGCTTGGAGAGACTTCTGGCAACAAATTTGGGTAAATCATGGAGACAAAATCAACGATGATTTTAAACGTCCACAATCAGATTTTGAAGATTACATGCTTTGTAACTCCATTTTAAATGGAGAAACTGGAATAAATGCTATCGATCAGGAAATTAAAAATCTATATGATTCAGGTTATATGCACAACCACATGAGAATGTATGTCGCATCCATTGCTACAAATATTGCAAAAAGCCACTGGAAACAGCCTGCCAAATGGATGTATTATCATTTGCTAGACGGAGATTGGGCAAGTAATGCACTGAGTTGGCAATGGGTTGCAGGTTCCAATTCAAATAAAAAATATTACGCAAATCAGGAAAATATTAATAAGTATTTTAATTCAACACAAAAAAACTCTTTTATAGATTTTAGTTATGATCATTTTCAATCCATGGATATTCCTGAATCATTAGTCAAAAAAATTAATTTCAATTTTGAATTGAACTTACCTAGTAAAGAGGAAATAAAACTAGATTCAACATTGCCAACATTATTATTTAATTACTATAACATAGATCCAAACTGGAGAGCTAATGAAAAAACAAACAAACTTTTAATTTTTGAGCCTGAATTTTTCAAAATGTATCCTGTCTCAAAAAAATGTATTGATTTTTGCTTAGAGTTGTCAAAAAATATTAATGACATTCAAATATACGTTGGAAGCTTTGAAGATCTGCATAAAAATTACCCTGAAATGTTATTCATTTTTAAAGAACACCCATTAAATAAGCATTATAAAGGAGAAACAGATAAAAGAGATTGGCTTTATGAAATTGAAGGCGATTTTACCTCTTTTTTTAAGTACTGGAATAAAATTAGAAAAAAACTTATTTAGCTTTTAACTATTTATTATTTCATCTATACAATTTGAAATTTATTTTATCTAGTATTTAAATTTTCCTCATTATAAATACGCTCCACTGTCATATCTGTCATTTCACGCATTTCTTCTAAGGTCATATCGTCCTTATACTGTAGTTGCAACTTTTTTAGTCTTTTTTTCAGTTTTTTTGTGAGTATGTTGTAATTAGAATTGCCATATAAATTATTCATCTCATTTGGATCAGTTTCCAAATCGTATAGCTCCCATTCATCCATATCGTAATAAAAGTGAATCAATTTGTATCTGTGGGTGCGTATTCCATAATGTGGCTGTACCATATGCCATTTTGGGTATTCATAATAATGATAATATACCGCATCCCTTACATCATCAAAATTAGATTTTAATTGCGGTACAAAACTTTGACCTTGCATTTCTTTAGGAATATCTATTCCTGCTAAGTCTAATAGTGTTGGAGCAAAATCAATATTCAATAATAAATTTGAATTTATAGATTCAGGCTCTACGATCTTTGGATAGGAGATTAAAAAAGGCATTTTTAAAGATTCTTCATACATCCATCGCTTGTCAAACCAACCATGTTCTCCTAAATAAAATCCTTGATCAGAAGTGTAAATAATAACGGTATTTTCTGATAAATTATTTTCTTCCAAATAATCTAACATTTTACCTACTGCCTTATCAACACCAGCTACACACCTTAAATAGTCTTTGATGTAGCGCTGATATTTCCAATTTTTTAACGCTGCTCCTTGAAGAGTGTCATTAGGAGTCCAAAACTCCCCTTGATTTCCGTAAGTGTAATACTCATTCAATTCGTAACGCGATAAACCCTCAGGAGGATCAATTTTTAGGTCTCTGCGGTTCATGTGATTTTCAATCTCCATCCACTGCTTTTTTGCAGCCTCTCTCCCATTATAATCATCGTTAAAATTCACAGGATGTGGTAAGTCACCATCTGTAAATAAAGACTTGAATTCTTCATCTGGTTGCCATGGACGATGTGGAGCCTTAAATTGATACATTAGCATAAATGGCTTGTTTTTATCACGTTTTTCATCTAACCATTTGATGGCATCATGCGCAACTTGTGCAGACGAATGCCTTTGACGCTCTACTATTGTATCTTTTCCGTTTACTAAAAAAACTGGATTAAAATAGGTGCCTTGTCCACCCCAGTTAATCATTACTTTGGAATAATCAAAACCAGTTGGTGTTGTTCCTAAATGCCACTTTCCAATTACTGCAGTTTGATAACCAGATTTTTGAAAAAGCTTTGGAAAAGTCATTTGACTGCCATCAAAATCACCTCCTTTTTCGTTTTTAAAGAATCCGTTAACATGACTATACTTTCCAGTTAATATTGATGCTCTACTTGGTCCACAAATAGAGTTTGTATTAAATGTACGTGTCATTAACATTCCTTCTTTAGCAATCCTATCAATATTTGGAGTAGGTGCTATTTTTGAAAGCCAGTCATTGTAAGCACTCACA
Source organism: uncultured Bacteroidota bacterium (assembly GCA_902525795.1). Classification (GTDB taxonomy): domain Bacteria; phylum Bacteroidota; class Bacteroidia; order Flavobacteriales; family Flavobacteriaceae; genus MED-G13. Next base: position 17,940 of record CABZIT010000005.1, on the reverse strand, counting down.
GCGCTTACAGCGTGATCATCAGACATTATAAAAACTATATTTGGCCTATCTGTATTATCTTTTTGACTGAAAAAGCATAAAGGGACAAATAAAATTATGAGATAAAATATTGGATTTTTCATTTGATATTTAATTAAATGTTTCTTTAAATCTTTTTAATTGCTGGCTCAAGGACTCAACTATATCACTATAACTCTTTAATATTGCCAAGTTTTTTGTTTCGTCTGGATCAATGGAGTGATCATAGAGCATTCTAGAAATCCGACCAGATTGTAAATTCCACTCTGTATAAAAAAAATCATTTTGGATTAAAGTTTCACCTCTCTTCCAACGAGCTAGTGCTGTATTTTTAATAATTTTTTCAGGATTTCTCATGCTGGAAACAAGTGAGGTTCCTTGCAGATGTTTAGGCTTTAGACCAATTGTTAATTCGCAAAGCGTGGGATATATGTCAACCAATTCTGCTATTGAATTTGTTTTAACATTTACAGGAAAATTTGGTGCACTTATAATCATCGGAACATGTAGAGCAACTTCAAAATTACTATGCTTTGCCCATAATCCGTGCTCTGAGAGACTCCAACCATGATCACCAACTAATACCACAATAGTGCTATCTCTTAAACTTAAGTCATCTAAAGCATTTAATAATTTTCCAATTTGCGCATCAACATAACTTACACTTGCATAATATGCATGAATTAAAGTTTTGGACATTTCGAGATCAATAGGACCAATTTTAGGTATGCCTTTGTAGCGGCGAAGCTCTCCCCATTTATGATTCGCCAGATTTGGAGCTGATTCAGGAAATATATTCTGCTCAGGTAATTTGATGTCGCTTTCCTTATATAGATCCCAATATTTTTTTGGTGCAGTAAATGGTAGGTGTGGCTTAACAAATCCAACTGCTAAAAAAAAGGGGCTATTTGAGTTTTTGAGTTTTTTTAAGTCCTCAATTGATTTTTGAGCAGTTAAGCCATCAAAATAAACTTTATCATCAACATCCAGCATTTCATAAGCAGCAGCTGGTTTTTTTTCTTTATCCAATTGACGGTTTTTTGGGTCTTGATAATTTCTCCAACTAATATCACTTGGATACCACTCCTCATCCCAGGATTTTATATCATTTTTTAAATGCGTGATTTTATTATTACTTATCGTAGTATATCCTCTTTTGTTAAAATAATCAACAACATGCTCTGTTTGCGGACCAGCCTCATTAATACTCGAATAATAGGTTAAAAATCTATCTTGAGTAGGCCGAATACCAGAAAGAATACTAGCTCTAGATGCACCACATACAGGCACATTACAATAGGCTCGATTAAAAGTAACACCTCGTGCAGCTAATGCATCAATATTAGGGCTTTTGATATGATCTTGGGCATATACAAATAATTCAGGACGTAAATCATCAACCATAATGAAAAGCACATTTTTAGGTTGATTGATCTCATTCGCATTTAAGATAGAATAAGTAAAAAAAAATAGTATGTAAAGAATAAATTTATTCATCAACATCTATTCTTTTATTAACAGTTAATGTCGTTAATTTCAAATCCTTATCTGCTGAAGAACTACCAGTCATGATTGAAAATTCACCAGGTTCTACACAATAATTCATTTGAATATCATAGAATGCTAAAGTATCCTTAGAGATTTCAAAAGAAACTTGTTTGGTTTCTCCTTTTTTAATAAAAACTCTCTTATACCCCTTCAACTCTTTGACAGGTCGAGTGACACTACTAACTCTATCTCTTATGTACATTTGTACTATTTCATCTCCATCATAATTTCCAGAATTTGTAACATTTACTGAGACAGAAACACTTTCATTACCATCTAAACTAGATCTAGATAAAATCGGCTTGGAATAAATAAAATTTGTATAACTCAATCCATATCCAAATGGGTAAAGAGGAGTTGACTTTTTAATTGCATATTTATGAAAATAAGCAGATGGCTTGTGATTATAAATCATTCTAAGTTGACCAACATCACGAGCGACTGTAAGTGGTAATTTACCACTTGGATTTACATCACCAAAAATAATTTCTGATACAGCTTGTCCACCAAGAGAACCTGGTTCCCAAGCTTCAATTATAGCTGGCATGTTTTCATCAAGCCAGGGTTCAGAAATTGGTCTTCCGTTTACCAATACAATAATAATTGGTACTCCAGTTTTTTCTATGGATTGGACCAGTTTCAGCTGTTTACCGGGCAAATCAAGAGCAGCTCTACCCATATTTTCTCCAGCGGTTTTGTCTCTCCATTTATAACGCATTGAGTTATCTCCTACAACTAATACAACATAATCAAAGCCCTTAGCCTTTTTCACTGCGGCATCAATATCCTTGGAGTTAATTTTTCGAATACTTTCACCTGAGTCGTGATACGCAACTTCGTATCCTTTTTTACTTCCTAATTCTTTAATTCCTTCAAAAATTGTAGTCACATTTTCATCAGGCTGTTCTGCGTGCCAATCACCAAGAATAGTTTGATTATTTGCATTTGGTCCAGTAACTAGAATACGTCTTTTTTCTTTAGTATTACTTAATGGCAAAAGATTATGATTTTTTAATAATACTATTCCCTTACGAGCTGTTTCCAATGCAACTTGCTGATGTTCAGGGGTAAATATTTTTTTTGGTATTGCATTCAAATCAACCGTTCTGTTTTCAAATAAACCTAGCTTAAATTTAGCTGTTAATATTTTTCCACAGGCTTCATTAACACGTTCTATTGGCAATGTTCCATCTTGAACTAACTCAATTACCGCTTCTGGAAATTTAACGCCATGCATATGCATATCCATCCCTGCATTCACAGCTAAATAGGAGGCCTCTTTTAGACTATTTGCTACATGATGAAGTGTTTCAATACGTTCGATATCCATCCAATCACTAACAAAAAATCCTTGAAAACCCCATTGTTCTCTAAACAAATCTGTCATCAACCAAGAGTTCATATGACAGGGAACCCCATTTAACTCATTATGCGCACCCATTATGGAATACACCCCTGCATCAATTGCTTTTTTGTAAGGTTTTAAATGCACCTCTCTCAAAGTCCTGATGGAAACATCCATGGGCGCAGCATTTAGTCCGTTAATTGATTCTCCACCTGCTATCATATGCTTTGCACACGCAATGACCTTTTCTGTACCTGTAAAATCATTTTGCTGGAATCCTTTTATCATTGCAGCTCCTAAATTACCAACTAGTAAGTGATCCTCTCCAAATGTTTCCCCAACTCTTCCCCATCTAGGATCTCTTAGAACATCAATATTTGGGGTAAATGTCCATTGGGATCCTGTTGCACGCATTTCTTTTGCAGTTTGGATACCAATTGTTTCTAAAAAAGAGTCTTGCCAGATGGATGCAAGCGTAATAGGAGAAGGATAAACGGTAGTTCCAGAAACTAGCGCATTTCCATGAATAGCATCAATTCCGATCAAAAGTGGAATTTTTAATCGTGATTGTTCAGCAAGGTTTTGTAATAGATTTGATTCTTCAGGGGTTAAAACATGTAAAAATGACCCAATTTCCCCCCTTCTTGTCATTTCAGCCACGTCATCACTAAAAACTCCTTTGTAAAAGCCCTGAGCATCATTTGAAAGTAATTCTTCTTCTGTAAGATCTTTTTCAGCTTGCCTCATATGTTCTAATCCAACAAATTGATTCATTTGATACACTTTTTCCTCAAGGGTCATTCTACTCATCAAGTCTTTGACCCTATTTTCAATAGTTTCATTTGGATCTAAATAAACAAATGATTCATTCTGACTATATGCGTGAAACAGAAATAGAAAAAACAGAGATGTAATTTTAATTTTAATAAAATTCATAGACATTATTTAGTTTTTAGCGCCTTTTTAATTATTTGATATGCAGGTGTTGGATTTAAGTCTTTATCATAAATTGATTGAAAAAAAGTTGACGGCTTTTTGAGTCTTTCTCCAATATCCCAAAGGTTTAAAGTAACTATCCCCGAATTTACTTTAGATTGTAGAACTTTGATAATTTTTTCATACAATTCAGCCTGAAATTCTAATTCCTCCGATAGATTTGTCATATCATTCACTCTATAGTCAAGCTCCGTTACATGAAAATCTAAATTATTAGCATGTGCCCAATCTATAAGTTTAGACAACTCGTTCAAAGCATGATCTGAATTTTCAATAAACTGAAGAGTAGAACGACTTAAATTAAGATGACCTTGCCAACCAATTCCATCAACTCTAAGACCTTTTGATCTTAAATAAAGAACTGTTTCTTTTAATCTTTCCCACATCGCTGACTGCATCCCGCCGTTCTGATTGTACACCAATTTAACATTTGGAGCATTAGCAGTTGCTATTTCAAAAGCCCTGAGAATATAATTTGGATATCCGTTCTCATCTAACCCCATTTTTAACCATGGATTTTCCCACAAATGTGTACCTTTCCTTGGACCAAACCATTTTCCGCTTGGTAATATTGTTTCATTAACTACATCCATGTATTTCACATTTGACTCCTCATTATATCGCTTCGAAGTTTGGGTCATAAAATTTACCATCACATTTTCTAACTCAGCAGCAGTTCTATGATCCTCCTTTGCCCATTTAGATGCTTGTGGGCTAACAGGGCCATGAATCCTTACTATTAAATCATTATTTTTAGCAAATTGTAAAAAATTTTCTATTCTATCCCATTGCCAAATTCCTGGTCTCGGATGTAATCTAGCTTGTTTTGCAGCGTTAGCAGGAGTTAAAAAATTAAAATCATTTAAAAAAAGATTCTCTTTCTTTGTTCCTAATTGATGATAATTTAATGTTGCACCAATTTTTAGTCTATTTTTTTCTTCAAAAAAAACACTTGTATTTTCATAAGAAGGAACTAGATATTGGATTTGCATTCCTATATCAAAAAAAGAAATCATTTTTGAAATTGAAAATTTATTCTCAGAACATACTATATTATCTTGAGATTTTGAAAACGAGAAGAATGTAAAAATCAAGAATGCTAATAATTTCATATCGATCTATTTATTTTAAAAGATTATAAACTTCAATATAGAAAAACAAAAAAAAACAACATCAAAAAAAACTAGTATTTTATGATTTTTTTTGTTGCAAAACTACCATCTAAAAACATTAACTCTACAGAATATATTCCTGGTGTAAATTTCTCAATATTGATATTTTCAGTTTGAATTGTTTTCAGTACCAATCTACCTAAAGTATCAAAAATTCTTAATCTTGATATTGATTTTTCTGATTTTACATTAATTTTTGAAGAAGTAGGGTTAGGGTATAATGCAAAAAGAAATGGTAAGTTGTGATCAGGTGAATTTAATGATGTATCTACAATTTGTACATCGAAAGCATCTAAAAAATACGATCCCTCAAAAGCACCAGTCATAATTTGAAGTCGAACATTTTCGGTTAAATCGGGAACGACATACTCAAACTGATAGTATTGATAGGTGTTTGATAATTCTAAGACTTCTGATGGAACAAAAATCAAATCTCCGTCTACTAAGGACTTTATTCTCATTTTAAATGAAATATTTTCAGTATCTGACTTAGCATAACATCCTATTATTAGAGTTTTATTACTCAAATCACCATCATAAATTACGTTACTTAAAAGTACTTTGTTATAACCTTGGGCAGTTGCTACATCAATTTTAGCCGCCATTAACCCTGAAAAAACTACATCATTAGTTTCCGTTATTGATGCCTCTGCAGATCCTAGAACCGAAAAATTCCACTGAGAAGAAATACCACATTCAAAATCAGGATTCCTTATGATATCGTCATTGTACGGTCCATAACAAATTGGCCAAGTACCATCTGAAAGTAAAGCATCTTTAACTTCTTCTACCCATACCCCAGCATACATATTGCTTGTTTCTGGATTGTCTGTTCGTAAATGAATAGTTTTTGTTGACTTATTACCTGCGCACCAAGCGGAGAAAGAAAATCCTCTGTCAATTGCTTGTTCGGCAACATATCTATGATATTCTATTCGATCTGCGCTAACTGGTCCACCACTATTTCCATAAAGTCCAGTATTATAATTATAACCTGACTCATTATCAGCAGCAAATTCACCAAGGGTTACTGGAATATTATTTGTTTCCGACCAACTTTTCACAAAATCAAAATGGGAATCCACTGATGATTTGTCTGCATTTGTTCCCCAATTAAAATCATTATATTGCTCTTGTGAGGATGCAGTAAAATTGAATGGAATATAGTAATGGAATGAAGCAATTAGATTGGAGTCATGATTTAAGACCTCATCACCAATTGTAGATGGAGCTTGGTAAGAGTTAGAACCCCCACCAGTAATTATAATTTGACGTGTACTGTTATTACCCCCGGTTGATCTAATCGCATCAATAATCATTAAATTAATTAAATCCATTTCAACATCATTTAGCTCAAAATATGGCTCATTTACAACTTCAAAAATTAATTCCAACGGGTGATCAACAAATCTGTAAGCAATTTGGGTCCAGATCGACTCAAACTTCATCAGATCAGCAGCTCTTTTCGCTGAGGTAGGATGAGTGTAACTTGAATTTGCACTATTAAATGTTTCTAAAAACTCTGTCTTGAGCTCAGCTCCATGAAAATCTAAAACTGTGTATAAACCTTGATTTAATGACCAATCTATAATATTTTCAACTCGATCCAAATAAACTGGACTTACTGTAAAATCCTCAACACCTCCATCATATTGATCTGCAGTATTTGCCAAGGTTGACCAGACAGAAGTCTGACCATTAGTTCTAGATCCAAAAAAATCGGCGGGTATTCTAACATTTGAAAAACCAGCCTCGGCAAGGTCAATGAAATATTGTTCGTGAACAATTGGGGCCCAATTTCCTTCAACCGGAGCACTCAGCGTATTTCCAAGATTAATTCCCCTTCCCATTGCTTCCACAATTTCCCAATTAGTAGTTTGTGCAAAAAACATGAAACTACTAAAGAAACAAACTAAAAAAGTTGCTCTGTTGATGAACATAATAATAATTAAAGCTTATGGCTTTTGAAAATATCTAAAAAAAAGGAAAAATTATTTTTTAAATGACTCTTTCTCCAGTTTGATAATCTTTTTAACTTCATCGTTCGTAAAAACTTTCATCAATTTTTTACGAGTTTCCGTAAAAGCGGAACGGTAGACTTGTTTTTTTTCATCTTCTGATAAATTTTTACCTCTAATTTTTGATGCATTTGATGCATATTTATTGTATAAAGTTTCTTTTAAAAAAACAATATCGGAATCAGAAATGTCCATATTTGCCTTGATGAGAGAAACTGCGTTTTCTGCTCGATCTGCAGCAAATTTATTTTGTTGAGCTTGTGTAAAGGAAGTAAAAAATGCCAAAACACATATAGTAATAATTTTTTTCATTTTTATTCTGTTTAATTACTAAAGATATTATTTAATTATAAATTTTTGCTTGATTTCAGAACCATTTTTATCAATAATTTTTAAAATGTATAGTCCTGAGGCAAAATTTGAAACGTTTATCTGAGTTATATTTCTTTTATTTTTATAAACCGTTTGCCCAAATATATTGGTGATATTAATGAAGTCAAATTGGTATGCAGTATCAATATGAAGTATATCAATAACAGGATTTGGATATATTGTTACAGTTTTTTCCTCATTCAAATTATTTGAAAATCCTAATGATACCTCTTCATATATATCTTTAACAGTGTAAAAAGCTTGTTTTGGAACCCTCTCTCTTGTTACAATTCCCCAATACTCTTCATTTGCAAATGAATCATAGGGTATTGAATTAGGGAATCCACCCGCATCTTGTTCATTTGGGTTTCCAGCTTTCCACCACTCATCACAAAATTCAAATAAGGTAACTCCAATTGATAAATCAGATTTTTCTAAAATAGAATTTAAAATAATCTGTGTTGCTGCAGCCTGAAGCTGCTGGTTTTCTGAACCACTATTCGAATCAAAACTATCTGCGCCAGCCTCAGAAATGTAAATTGCTTTATCAGTTAATGCAGCCAAATCATCAATTGCAGAAGCTGAATCTGTCCATCGATACACATTCATTCCCCAAATATCAATACTTGGACAGGAGTTCAATGCCTGCTGACTAGGAACTTCACCATGACCACTACTTACTGGGTGATTTGGATCTAAAGATTTTACAGTAGCCGCACATTGTTCTAACTGATTATACCAATTTTGTATGTTATTGCCAAACCATTCCGGGTGATAATTAAATTCATTACCAAATTCCCACATCAATATGGCTGGGTGATCTTTAAATTGATTGACATACCATATGTAACTATTTTCATTTAAACTCATAATTATTTTTATACCTGCAGCGTGAAAAGCATTTAATTCTGCCACATTTGTAATAGCGGAATAAGTCCTAATTGTATTAATATTAGCTTCCACCAATAGCGGAATATCGTCTAAATATGAAAAACCCGAGTTTTCTCCATTTCCCTCACCCCGAGCATAGCATATTCCGTTAATTCTATATTCGGTATTATCAACAAATAATTTTCTATCTTCAACAAAGATATTTTGAGAAAACAAAGTAGAATAAATCTGAAATAGTAAAAGAATAAATACAAATTTTCTCATATTATTTTTTTATGAAAATTGATGTTCCCAATTTTGTTTCAGATGAAACCTTAATAAAATATGTACCTTTTTCCAATTTTCTAATGTTAATTTTTGATTTATTTTTTTGATTGATAATCTCTTTCCCAGAAATGTCAACAATCTGAAGGTCAAATGAATCTAATTCTGTTTGAATGTGAATAAAATCTGTTGATGGGTTAGGAAATACTCTAAAAGACAAACTATCATTACTGTCCAAATTCATTGAATTACCAACGAATTTAAAGTCAATCCAATTTATATTGAAACCAGGCTGTACTACACGCATTCTCAATGTATATAAACCTTCATCTAGGTTAGCATCCACAGTGACAGTTTGCCAATTTTGCCATCCACCAGTTACAGGGATGGATGAAGATGCAATATTTTGAAATCCATCATCAATAAGTTGTAGTAATATTGTTCCAACTTGCCACTCAGAGGCAACCCTTAAATCAATTTCATAATCACCGGATTCTGTTATTACAATAGGATAATCAGCATAATCCCCAGCATCTAAATATCCAAAATTTTCTCCCCCACCAATATCTGAGCACTCTTCCAATTCTAAACCTTGTTGATATGAATAATCTTCAACCTCAATTAAGCCAGGAATAATAAAACGATCATATAAATTATTGTAAACACTTAATTCATTAAATCCTGGCAGATTTTGATTGAAAACAGAAGATATCACTCCATTTGGTGAATAACTAACATCTAAATCATCTAAAAATGAGAAACTATTCTCTAAACTAATTTCAATTATTTGAGGATTTTGCTCGTTGATTTGGATGTTGTTAATTGTTGCCTGAATTCCATTAATATTAACAGAAAAATCATTTAAATTAATTGATGAACTAGAGTTAACTGGCTGGTTTAATAAAACCAAAATTGAGGATTCATTAATTGTTTCTGAATAGGAAGCAGAAAAATCAGGAATTTCTTGATCGCTTGGCTCAAAGGACACATTGGATAAATTATAGCCAGCGGTAACCATTTTTATCTTTAAATTTTGAATACCTGCATTTAAATATATATTTGATTTTGTATTGTTAATGAAATTCTCAAAACTTCCTGTGTTGTACAAAACAATATTTTCTGAAATTGGTTGATCATTAATTAAGAAATTAATGTACCCTGATGAAGTTGAAGAATAACGTGTTGTTATATCGTAAAACCCAGACTCTTCAATATTAACAGTAAATGCAACCCACTCATTTTTCTGCGTAAATCCAATGTGAAAACCGTTTCCATTTTCATCTTCATTTTCTTGAATATCAACCCCATCATTCCTATATTTCCATCCACTATTCCAAGCTTCAAATTCGTTAGTAGCAACATGATAATCCGCAAAATCTTCATCATAATAAGCATATCCAATTTTCCCCATATCATAATCTGAGGCATGTATAATACCAGGAATATTATGGTCAGAAAATGGAATTGTAGTATTATTATATGGCTGCCTAATCATTGCATCAACAACATCTTTTTGGAATCGAGTATTTGAAATTTGAGAATCCTCTGCTAATTGCATCAAACCATTTACTGCATTCTCAACAGATGGTGCACTCGCTTCTCCTCTGAAATAATTTATTAGGTGTTGGTAATTTTCGTTCGTATTCATTGCATAAGGAGTTGAAATTGATTCAAGCTTTTTCCATGGCCAAAATGCCCAACCAATTTCTTCAGCTTCAAATGACTCAATTGCTTCTGTGAACCATTGGTTAGAATTTTCTCCAGATTCACCCATCCAGAGAGGAATATTGTACTGATCACGCATCCATGTTACCCAATCCAATGAATCATTGTAACTCCAATACTTATGAAAACTGTAAACCATGTTATCATCCCATGGTGGAGTTAATCCGTTAAAATCATTAGCATACCAATTGCCCTCAATAAAAATGATATGATTTTGATCATATGTCCTTATTTCATTAGTTATATCGACATAAAAATTTCTTAATTCTAAATTTGCGAGATCAGAATGGGTCTCATTTATTAAATCATAACCTCCAATCCAAGCCTCATTATGATACCTCTCAGCAATTTTCCCCCACAAGGCTATTGTTTTATTTTTATTTGCTTCACTTTCCCATAGGGAAGGATAATTTGGATCATAGTCATTAATATCAGAGCCATAACCCTGACCACCAGGTGCAGCGTGTAAGTCTAAAATCAAATAAATGCTGTTTGCTTCACACCATTGCAGTAAATTATCAACTAAATCAAATCCTGTATCCAGCCAAGTATTTTCACCAGCAATTGGCTCAAGATGAGTTGGAAGAGTAAATAAATTATAATGCATGGGAAGTCTTATACTATTAAAACCATGATTTGATAATGCCTCAACATCCGCTTCAGTAATAAAATTTTCTAACCATAAATCATAAAATTCATTTGTATTCTCCTCTCCGATAAAATTGATCAATTTATTTCTAAAATCAGTTTGTGAAATTGCTGCCCCAGAAAACTGAAACATATATGGCTCTTGCAACATCCAACCACCAAAATTAAAGCCTCTAAGCAAGATTTGATTTCCTGAGGAATCAACAATATACTTTCCTTCAGTCGTTAAATTTTGAGAAAAAAATTGAAAAAATAAAAGTGAAAAAATTAAAACTAATCTTACTTTCATCATTTAGTCTAGATTATCTAATCCCCAAAGAGTAATCTCTGATCCATGGCAGTAAGTGTCACTGCCATAATTTGAAGTAATTGAAAATTTCAAATATTGAAATACCTCTGAAACTCCATCTAAATCAAAATCATGTCCATCCGCTGCAGCTTCAAGTAAATTTTCGGGAATATTTCCATCACCATCACTAGGGTCACCAATATCAAATTGCCCAAGTAAAGTCCAATCTTGAGCATCATTACTGGCATAAAGGTCAAAAGATCTTAAATTTTCTTCTTGGTAATAATAAGGGACTCCCGTAGGCCCGTTATACCAATATGCCCTCTGCCAAACCTTAAATCTATGAATCCTGACATTTTTATTTAAGTTAATAACAATATCTAGTGGCCAATCTAAAGTTCCCCCATTCTGATCTCTCCAAATTATAAAATAACTGTTATCAGAATTTGTTTCAGCTGTATCCACTACATCATCCCAAAAAGCTGTAGTAGATCCCTCCCATGCATTTCCATTCACCGAAAGTTGAGTCATCAGTGACCAAGTAGATTTATCTATTTGTTCTTCAAATAATGGTGTTAAAACACCTTTTTCTTCAAATTCTGTGATATTACCATCAAAATCTTCAACCTTTGTGTAGAAACTGGTTTCAACAGACTCAAGCCCTCTAACAAACAAGCTTTCTTCAGGGCTCTCCGAAGATAAAATTCTGGTCTCTTCATCTTCACCAACTACAATTTTTAAATGGACATAAACTGTTTTTTCCGCTAAGTTTTCCCATTCAATTTTAACGCCTCCTAAATCAGGAGTTAATTCAATACTTTCTTGCACTAAAAAAATAAAAGAAGGCAAAGGAGTGAATTCAACCTCCACAGCCTGAGAAATATTTTCACTCTCATCTACTACAAATAAGTTAACAAAAACAGGGGTTGTTTGATTTAATCCATCAATCTCTATTGAATTGTTATATGAGCTTGAAACACGATATACATCAACTCCTAAAGAGTTAGTATACTCTGCTCTGACAAATAAAACGTCAGAATCATCAGGAAGAGAATAGGTAATTATTCCTCCACCATTAGTTGGAGTTATTTCATCAACAACTAAAACACCTGGCGCTGTTGAATCTTGACCTTCATTTTCTTCACAAGCTGTAAAAAAAACAATAAGTAATAAGCAAAAAATGTACTTTAATTTGTTCATATATTTAAGTTTTACCATCCTGGATTTTGTATCAAGTTTGGATTAATTGTTATTTCATTTATGCTGATAGGATGAAAGTAATCTCTAGGGCTATTGAAAGATCTGACGCCAACTTGCTTAATTGTATAATAGTCTTCAACCGTTGACTCATCAACAGACCATCCTTTCACAGGAGAATTAAAATATTCCTCAGCTAGTTTCCATCTTCTCAAATCATTGTATCTATTTCCTTCAAAGGACAGTTCAATTAATCTCTCATTTCTAATTATTTCACGTAAACCGTCCTGTGTGGTATGCTTGTTAAGATTTAATGAAAAATTGGGATTACCCCAAGAATCTTCTATACTATTTATGCCTGCTCTATCCCTTATCAAGTTAAGTGATGAAAGTGCATCAGCTGATGGACCATCGACTTCGTTAACTGCCTCGGCATAATTTAAATATAATTCTGCCATCCTGATCAGTGGCCAGGAATAAGTTACAATTTTAGAATATCCATCACCCTCAGAGTCTGGATGTACCAGTTTTTTTAGCCCATAGCCTGTAATTAAATAATCATCAGAGTTAGCAATCCTACCATGACTTTCACCTTTTTTCATTTTTAATTGCCATAAACTTCCCCAAGTTCTGTTGTAACCTCGATCAAATGCAAGAGATGAATAGAATCTTGGTTCCCTATCTAAATTTAAAACAGCAGTAGAGGAACCATATTGAGCTTGTAAGCTTTGAGATCCACCAACACTAACAGTATTATACCTGTTCACATAATCAAAGGTAAGATCTTCACTAATTGGTAATCCGTTCTCAGTATAGTACATTTCGGCCATTCTAAGTGTTGGAGCAACCCACTGCCAAGCGGCCTCTACAGATGATGCATTAGGGCTTTTCATCATACATGCAGCTTGCATTTGCCACCACTGATCACCTCCACGAACAGGATTTGAATTCCCCCAAATAAGTTCTGTATTCCACTTGTCAACAATTGAATATTTAGTGTTGTACATACTTTGTAGAAATTCATCTTCGAAATCCTCTTCAAAGCCAGGCGGTGTTGAAATAAATTCATAAAGACCTACACCATTTTCAATAGCTGTATTAATCGCATCTAATGATGCTGCCTTAGCTCTTTCCCATTTTGTGACATCATAATTTTGATTAAAAAAATGGTCGCCATCTTCATTGATAAAGTTTGAGTACATTTCTGAATTCCCGTTGAATAATGGGCTTGCCGCATATGTTAAAACCCTAGATTTTATTGACTTAGCGATAACTTGGTCAATTCTTCCCAAATCATTTGAACTAAGCACTCTAGCAGGCAAGTGAATAAGAGCAGCATCAATTGTTTCAACTATATAGTCCACGGAATTGTCAATAGTTTCTCTTTGAATCCTAACTTCAATATCACTTGCATTTATAGGAAGATTTTCATCAACAATTGGTATTGGTCCGTAGTAAGTGAATAATAAAAAATGATAATATGCTTTTAAAAATTTTGCCTCTGCAGCCCATATATTCATTTCTTCTTCACTCATATCAACCACATTATAAATATTTTCAATCAATGTATTACAATGTCTAATTCCCTCCCATAAGGACCCCTGATCTATCCATCCAGACCAAAGTCCAAATTTAGGGTTAGAAGCTGTTTGTTGCCCTTTCATTATTCTAATTCCATCGGTTTCTTTAGCAATTGGGGTGGTTACCTCATCACTCATCATCATAAATGACGTGTATACACCATCATTTTCTGGTAAATAGGCATAACAAGTAGCTAATGCAGTGTATGCTACTTCCCTTCTCTCAAATAATAAATCAATTTGCTGTGTTTGATCCGGAACAATATCTAAATATTCATCGCAGCTAAACATTCCAAATAATAAACCAATAATTATAATTTTTTTATTCATAATTTTTATTAAAAATTAACTTGTAATCCAATATTATACACCTTTTGCGGGGGATATCCTAGTCCATTACCACCCATTTCCGTATCCCACAAATCAAATTTAGAAAAAGTCAAAAGATTTAGTCCTGTAAAGTAAATTCTCGTATTTATATTTGAAAAAATACCATTTTCACTTTCGGGAAACGTGTAACCAATTTCTAAATTTTTTAATCTAAGGAAATCGCCATCTCTTTGCCACCAAGTTGATTGTTGTTCATTGTTGGCAATCGCATAGGTAGATAACCTAGGCCAAAATGCATTTGGATCCGGATTATTTATGGACCAATGATTATCAGCAATAACATTTAGTGCATTTCTTTCACCTACAAAAGGAGATATTTTATCCGGTTCAATAAAAAAAGATGTTCTTGCCACACCTTGCATGAAAATAGAAAAATCATATCCCCTGTAGGAAGCTGACACACCAAAGCCATACACTATTTCTGGGACCGTTGGCTTTCCAATCGGCACTCTATCCAATTCATTGACCACGCCGTCATTATTAATATCAGTATATTTAATATCTCCTGGCATATAGGAGTTCGAAGATGAGGAAAATCCATTAAATTGTTCTGGCGAATTTTCAATATCCTCCTGATCTATAAATAATCTTTCAGCTACCAAACCCCATGCTTGATCAACAGGGTAACCAATTCTACTTAAATAATCATAAGCGTAATCTGGCTCGCCATTAATTAAGATTTTATTGTAAGCGTATGTTAAATTTCCTCTTCCCGAAAGTATTAATCCAGAACTAAATGCTTTATTGTAATCAATTGATAAATCTATTCCCTTTGAATCAACCTCCCCAAGGTTACTGTTTATAGTAGTTGTTAGACCCATTGTAGAAGGGATATAATCTCTAGACTGATATATTTTTGATCTGTGCTCAGTAAAATAGTCAACTTGTAGGTCTAATGAATTAAAAAGGCCAATTTCTAAACCATAGTTAGTTTTTTCTGCAACTTCCCAAGTTACATTTTGATTTGAATATCGATCAATAATATAACCTGAGTAAAAATTATTATAGTCAGTACCCCAAGTGTAACCATAGTCATCATTTTGTAAGTTCACTTCAGACAAATAGAAAAATCTGTCATCTGCACTGGAAATACCATCACTACCAACTAAACCATGAGTAAGTTTAAGTTTGAACATATTTACATCCGGCAGTCTACTATTAAACCATTCTTCATTGGAAAGAATCCATCCAAGTCCTATAGATGGGAAAAAACCAAACCTATTATTTTTTGCAAATTTTTCAGATCCATTATAACCAAAATTCAGTTCAGTAAAATATCTGGTATCATAGTTATAGGAAAACCTGCCTGAAAGCCCCATATTCCTTGACGGAAGAGTTGAAAATGCACTATCACCTCCAATGGTATTTAATGATTCACTAAAATTGAATACCAATAATCCTCCAATCTCATGTAATTCATTAAACTTCCTATTGTATTCAGAAACAAATTCATAGTAAAATCTACTGGTACCTAAATTATCAATTTCAGGATTATTTAAAAATTCTGTTCCCTCTTGAATTCTATACAAAAAGTTCAAAATTCCTTCTTCAGTTTCTACCTCCGCCATTCCGTAATAAAAAGGAGTGTATTCTCTTTTATTTTCATTCATAGTATAGGTTCTCACAGATGCCATTCCCCTAAACTTTAAACCCTCAGTAATAAAACCTAAATCTTGTTCAATTTGTACCTGAGAGAAAATTGTATTTGTAAATCTGTCCTTATACCCTTTTACCATATCAGCATAAGGATTTGGAAATCCTCCATTTCCTTTATTACCAAATAAAGTATGATTGTATCCTAAATTATCTTCATAAGCAAAATATTTTGGGAAATTAGCGGGGTTGGCTTGCATCACTGAACCAAATATATCATTAGCGGATACCGATGGACCGTTATACCTTTCAAATAGTGAATAAAACTTAACAGCAATTTTTGTAGTCTTTGTTAAATCAATATTAATATTTGCCCTCAAGTTTGACCTTTTGATATCAATGTTGTTGTTAAAGTTATTTAATGGATCAACCTTCAAAAGACCAGTATCATTATTGTGAGATATAGACAAATAATATTGAGCTATATCTCCACCACCATTAACATTCAAATTAACTTTTCTATTTAAAGTAAAATCTTTAAATAACTCTTTATACCAGTCAACATTTGGAAAAATATTTGGATCCCCCCCATTTTGAGTACCGTAAATTTTTGAAATACTGTATGTTAATGGTGCAGATGCATCCCTTGTTCTTGTTGCTCGATTATATAAATTCATGTAATCAACTCCATTTAAAAACTCATTCATTTGAGATGGCGCAGAAACAGAATTTTCATATCTAAAGGAAACTTTAGCTTTTCCTTTTTTACCTTCTTTCGTTGTTACTAAAATTACCCCATTTGCACCTCTTGCACCATACAGGGATGTTGCGGTAGCGTCTTTCATTATTGAAAAACTTGCGATATTATCGGGTTCGATCCTAGCCAAATCATCTGTCGTTACTTCAAGACCATCAATGAGAATGAGGGGGTTATTTGCATACCCAAAACTTGTAACTCCTCTGATAAAAAACTCTGCATTATCAGCTCCAGGCTCACCTGATCGCTGATAGGAAATCATTCCCGCAAGCTTTCCTGCCATGGCATTGGTTATATTAGATGTTGGAATTTTTAACTCAGATGGATTTATCGTATTAATTGATCCAATAACACTATTTTTTTTCTGCTTTTGAAATGCAACAACTTGAACTTCCTCTAGGGATTCAAGACTTTCTAATAAAATAATATCAATTATTTTTTGTTCCCCAACAAGGATTGATTGTGTTTCAAAACCAATGTAAGAAAACTGCAGACTTTGTGAACTATCATCAATTTTTAATGCATACGTTCCTTCAAATGTAGTGGAGGCACCACGATTAGTACCCTCAACTAATACAGTAACTCCTGGAAGCGGATTTCCACCCTCATCAACTACTTGACCAGAAACAAGTGTAGATTGCGAAAAAAAATTAATAGAAAAAATAGATAATAAGAATACTAAAACGTTTTCTTTTTTCATCATGGTTTGGGTTGGAATAATTCAATGTAAAAATAAGGTGAATTTCAGGTCCAACAAAAAGAAATTAAAAAAAACTGATTCTTTTAATTAATTAATATCTGAATACTATTATAATTGAACAAATTTCTCTAAAAAGATCTTCTATCCAAAGAGTATCGTCCAGGTCCCATTAGTAAAATAATTAAAAATCCAATTAGGAATAGTAATGGTTTCTCCCATGATTTGAAAGGATCATCCATATGAACTAGAACAATCGCAAAAAACATGGTCAAAATTGGAAAAACCGAAAAAAATCTTGTTTTGTAACCGATGGCGATAAAAATAGGGGCTAAAAATTCTCCCAAAACAAATAATAAAATTGAAACAATTGAACCCATTCCAAAAAGATCTCTATCTCTAATTATTATATCATTGAATGGCCATAGTTCTAGAAACTT
>CABZIT010000004.1 GCA_902525795.1 uncultured Bacteroidota bacterium | reverse complement strand
ATTAAGGAATCTAAATATGAAATTTCTGATTTTTTCTTTTTCGCAATTTTTGTAAGTAGCAACATTAGGCCAGTAATAATTAGCATTATTCCTACTAGCTTTAAATTCCCAACAAATAATTTCTCAATATGCTTACTAAAGATAAATCCAACAAAACCCGCTGGGAAAATTGCAATAAGAATTTTTAGAATATAAATTCTATTTTGACTTTTTTTGATATTTAATATTAAATCAAAAATGTCTTTTCTAAAAACAATCATTGTACTTAATGCGGTTGCAAAATGAAGAAAAGAAGTAAATAATAAATTTTCTTTACCAAGCATATTTGCGTCTAAAATATTTCTAAACACTTCTAAATGACCACTTGAAGATATTGGAAGAAATTCGGTTAATCCTTGAATAATTCCCATAATAAATGCATCACTTTCAGTCATATTTATTTTTCTGGAGACTTTAAAATAGCATAGATCTGGACAATATAACCTGTGACAATTAGTATTGGCGCAAGTCTTATCCTTCGGAAACTAAAAATTTCATCACTGAAAATATTTGGATCGTTACTTCCACCACCTGACATAAGAAAAAATCCAACAATCATAAAAAAAATTCCAAACAACATAATTTTATAATTTATTGACCCAAAGAGTAGTTTTTTTTCTTGTTTTTTCATATTAAATATCTAATTTTTTAGCATCAATGTTGAGAATGTTTTGTGTGGCAAAAAAGGTGCTTATTAGACTAATGATAAAACCTAATATGACAACACTAATTAATAAAAAAAATATGTTTTTTGTCTCTACGTAATTATAAAAATCAATATTAGTATCAAAAAAATCAATTACAATTAAAATTGAAATAATTGCGATAGTTGATGAAATTAAACTTAGTAATAAATTTGTCTTAATAAATGGAATCCTAATAAAGGATCGTGTCGCGCCGACTAATTGCATAGTCTTTATAATATTTCTTTTGGCATAAATTGAAAGTCTAATAGAACTATTGATAATTAAAAAAGTAATTAGGATTGAAAATATTATTGAAGGAATTATCCACAGGCTTATTTTCTTAATGTTATTATTAATTAAATTAATAAAATCCTTGTCATAAATAATCTCATCAATATAATTTTTTTTTATTATAAATTTTGAGATACTGTCAAGCTCTTTATTATTTACGTAGTTACTTTTTAAGTTAATGTCAATCGAACCTAGAAGAGGATTAAATCCAAGAGATTTAATAAATTCTTCACCGTATTCCTCTTTCATAATAGCTACTGCCTCTTCTTTGGAAATATAATTAATCTTATCAATAAAATTACTCATTAAAAGTTCATTTTTTAGCTGATTTATTTCTATATTTTTTACATTTTCTTTCAAATAAATAGATACTGTAAAGTCTTCTTTGAATTTGTTAATAATCGAATCAGAACTGATTAAAAATAATCCAAAAAATGAATATAGGAATAAGACTATTGACATTATAATCACAATTGAAAAATAAGACGTTATTAATCTTTTATTTTTTATGCTTGGCATTAATGACTATTAAATTTTGTACAATAAAAGTAATGAACTAATCATTAACTAAAAAGATTTTCTATTGTAACTATAAAATGTAAATTTGTGAATCACCTTAAATTAATTGATGAATTATAATTTTAGGACAATTGAGAAAAAGTGGCAAGACTATTGGAAGATAAATCAAACTTATTCTTCTGAAGTTGATCATAGTTTACCAAAGTATTATGTTTTAGATATGTTTCCTTACCCGTCAGGTTCGGGGTTACATGTTGGACATCCCTTGGGGTACATCGCATCAGATATTATTTCCAGGTATAAAAGATTAAAGGGTTTTAATGTATTACATCCAATGGGATTTGATTCATTTGGGTTGCCCGCTGAGCAATATGCTATTAAAACAGGAAGGCATCCAAAAGAAACTACTGAAATAAATATTAAGAGATTTAAAGAACAATTAGATAATTTGGGATTATCATTCGATTGGAGCCGTGAAATTAAAACAAGTGATAGTGATTATTATAAATGGACACAATGGATTTTTCTAAAATTATACGACTCTTATTTTGATAAAAAATTAAAAAAAGCAAAAGATATCTCTGAGTTAATCATACCCTCACATATTGATTCCTCAAAAAGAGATAATTATATCGACTCAAAAAGGTTGGCATATATTGATACAATTGATGTCAATTGGTGTGAAGAGCTTGGAACAGTATTGGCTAATGAGGAGGTAATTGGAGGATTAAGTGAAAGAGGAGGTTATCCTGTTACAAAAAAACCAATGAGGCAATGGGTAATGAGAATTACAGAATATTCTGATCGATTACTTGATGACTTAGACGATTTGGATTGGCCAGAATCTATAAAATCGTCTCAAAGAAATTGGATTGGAAAATCATATGGTGCTGAAATATCATTTACTGTTAACTCTGAGCTAAGCATTAATGTTTTTACAACTCGGCCTGACACAATCTATGGTGCTACATACTTAGTTTTGGCCCCTGAAAATTCAATTATTGAAAAAATTGTGACAGAAAATCAAAAAAATGAAATTGAAAATTATCAAAAAATAGCCAAAAGTAAGAGTGATTTAGAAAGGCAAGAAAATCAGAAAATTAAAACGGGGGTATTCACAGGAGCATTTGCAATTAATCCAATGTCAAATAAAAAAATTCCCATCTGGATTTCCGATTATGTACTTAACACTTATGGTACAGGTGCAATTATGGCAGTTCCAGCTCATGATGAAAGAGATTATGAATTTGCACAACAATTTAATCTTGATATAATTAAGGTTATTGACTCAGAAAGTAACTTTTTTTCAGGCCATGGAAATATTATTAACTCTGAAAGTTTTAATGGAATTCATAGCGAAAAATTTAAAGATATTGTAATTGATTATTTGGAAAAAAATCAACTTGGTGAAAGAAAAATAAATTATAAATTAAGAGATTGGATTTTTACAAGGCAAAGATATTGGGGAGAGCCAATCCCAATTATCCATGATAAAGAAAAATCTATAGCAGTGGAAGAAAAAGATTTACCTGTTCTTCTTCCTGATGTTGAGTCCTATTTACCTACAAAAAGTGGAAAATCTCCCCTCGCAAGAAACAAAAGCTGGAAGAATATTACAATAAATGGCAAATTATTTGAGCGTGAAACAAATACAATGCCTCAGTGGGCTGGTTCGTGTTGGTATTATTTAAGATTCTTAGATCCAAAAAATCAAAGTCAATTTGCTTCTGAAAGTTCAATTAAATATTGGATGCCAGTCGATTTATATATTGGTGGGGCCGAGCATGCTGTTTTACATTTGTTGTATTCTCGTTTTTGGCATAAAGTTCTTTATGACTTAGGTTTGGTTAATACAAAGGAGCCTTTTAAAAAGCTTGTTAATCAGGGAATGATTTTAGGAAATAGCGCCTTAATTCACAGAAAGATTGATGGTAGTGGCTATGTTTCTAGTGATTTGAAAGATAAATATAAAACCCAATCAATTCACATTGAAATTGGTTTTGTCAATGAAAATAATGAGTTGAATATCAAAGAGCTTAAAAAAAAGAATACTGATTTTAAAGATGCAGTTTTTGAATATAACAAAAATTTTTATGTTGATAGAGAGGTTGAAAAAATGTCAAAATCAAAATATAATGTTATCAGTCCTGATGATATATGTTATAATTATGGAGCAGATACCTTGAGACTTTATGAAATGTTTTTGGGACCCTTAGATCAGTCCAAGCCATGGAGTACATCAGGAATAATTGGAGTTCATAATTTTCTTAAAAAATTATGGAGGTTATATTTTTATAAAAATGAAATTATTGTAGATGAATCTGCGCCAAATGATCAGAATTTAAAAACACTTAATAGGTGCATAAAAAAAGTTGCTAATGATATTGAAAATTTTTCCTTTAACACAGCTGTATCAACATTAATGATTACTGTCAATGAATTGACTCTGCAAAATTGTCATAGTAAAAAGATTTTACAACCTTTAGCCATAATTATTTCGTCATTTGCACCTCACATTGCCGAGGAAATTTGGGAGCAACTAGGGAATACGGAAACAATATCTAATTCCAATTACCCAGATTATGATGAAAGATATTTGCATGATACTACAAAAGTATACCCTGTTTCAATTAACGGAAAACTAAAATATAAGATTGAGCTTCCGACAAATTTATCTAAGCAGGATATTGAAAAAGAAATTTTAGCAGATCAGGTTTTCTTAAAAAAATTAAATGGACAAACACCTAAAAGAGTCATAGTCGTGCCAGGAAAAATCATCAATTTTGTCGTATGACTACTATTGCTATACTTATAACATCAGCCTTTGTTGCTTGTTGTGGATATATAGTTACCGAGAGCAATGCTGATACTCTTCTTGCTGGTTATAATACAATGAGTAAAACAGAAAAAGAAAAA
This sequence comes from uncultured Bacteroidota bacterium, assembly GCA_902525795.1. Lineage (GTDB taxonomy): Bacteria > Bacteroidota > Bacteroidia > Flavobacteriales > Flavobacteriaceae > MED-G13. The sequence goes on along the minus strand of CABZIT010000004.1, from coordinate 50,685 downwards.
TTTGATTTAAAGGCCTACTTAGGTTTTTTTAAAAAGTTTATGCTTTCAGTTGGAGCATATTCTTTTATTACTTATTCAATATTATATTTATTTTTTAGTGCTGAAGTCGCAGTAATAGGTTATGCAATTTCGATCTCAATTCCATGGCCTTTTTTTCTGTATCAATCTAACAATAGATTTATCAAATAAAAATTTGTCGGTTTATTTGTTGCTCCAGAGAAATGTATGTTTCTGTTCTAGCAACCCCATTTATAACTTGTATTTTTTTTGTAAGTATTTCCATTAAATCTTGGTTATCTTTGCAAAGGATCTTAGTCAATATACTCCAATCACCTGTTGTATAATGACATTCAATAACTTCTTTAATCTTAGATAATTCAGAAACTACAGTTTTATTATTTGTAGCTCTATCCAAAAAAATTCCAATATAAGCCATTGTGTTATAGCCAAGTACTTTTGGATCAATTGAAATGGATGATCCATTAATTAATCTACCCTTTTCTAGCTTTCTTAACCTTTGGTGGATTGCTGCGCCAGAAATACCAATTTTTTTTGCAATTTCAAGAATCGGTCTTCTAGCATTTTCAATTAACATTCTAATTATCTCTTTATCAATGCCATCAATTTTAATTTTATTTTTTTGCATTAATTAGATTCTTTAAAATTTATATCAAATCGATCAAGTTTTTCTAATACAGGATCATATATCTGCTGATGAATAGGTCTCATGATGCCCTTAATTTTGATTTGTTTGTTTAAAATTAAAATACTTGCAATTGCTAAAGGTAAACCTACAGTCTTAGACATAGCTGTAAATTTTTTATTATCACCAATGCATACCATTGTTGAAGTTATTTTTTTTATTTTATTTCCATTTCTGTATTTAAATTCATGATACATAATTATCATATCTCTGTCATTTTTTTCTAATTTCCATATATCCCTCAAGATCTCCTCTAAAATTTCAGCAGGAGTCCCATTATCTGTCCTAATTTTCTTTTTATCATCAAAAAGGTTTATCGCTTTTAATTTTTTCATCTCCTCATTGAAACTTTTAATTTTAAGTTCTTTTTGGACTTTTTTTTCTATAGATTTATTGGGATCATAGGGTAAAAAACAATTTGTAAATTCCCGAATACTCATATTTTTGGAATTATTAATTCTATAGCTATCGTCAGTTAGACCCAGCCTTATCAACATATTCCATGACTTGGAAAATCCAACTTTTCTTATTGTACCTCTTTTCATTGTTTGAATATCGTCTAAGTTGTAAAGTTTTCTATATTTTAACGAATCTCTATTTGGGTACACTTCAAACTCACCAATTTCATCAATATTAATAGTTTCGGTATTATCAAATAACCTATAGTAGGGAACATATTTATATTTTCCTTTTTCAATGAATTTTGCGGGTGATCCCTGACCTGCTTTTACAACATTTCTTGGATTCCATGTGAACTTATAATTCCATAAATTATTATCACTCATGGGAGCTATAAGCCCACCTGTGAAAGATTTAAATGAAATTATTTCTTTATTATCTGCTTGAATTCTATCTATAATTTTTTTTGCACTCATATGATCAATTCCTGGGTCTAGACCTATTTCATTTAAAAAAATCAGACCTTTTTTCTTTACTTTATTATTCAGTAATTTCATTTCCTCACTTACGTAAGAGGCAGTCAATAAATTTCTTTTCAGTTCCAAACAAGTTTTTGCAATTAAAATATGTAAATGTACAGGTAATAAAGAAATTACAATATCAGCATCGTGTATTAACTTTTTCTTTTGATCCACATCATTAATATCGAACAAAATTGTTTTACACCTTTCATTTCTCTTGATTTTTTTTAGGTTTAGAAGATTTGCATCAGCTATCAAAATGAATAAATTTTCTTGAACTGAATTTTCAATTAAGTATTTAATTAAGAAAGGAGAAGATTTGCCAGCTCCGACAATTAAAACTTTGCGCATTTGAAAGAAATTTATATATAATATTAGTAAATAATTATTACTCTAAATTAAATTAATTAGATTAATTTTAAAGCCTATTCTTAAAGAGTATTTGAATAAATGAGCATAAAAAAAGATTATTTAAATGCAATCAAAAGTTCATTGATTAATTTTGGAATTTACTCTAAAAAAGTCAATTATAACCTTACAAATGAAAAATTATATTCTATTTGTTTAAAAAACAATTTAGGATGTTTAACGAATAATAATGTTTTAGCAGTTAACACTGGAAAGTTTACGGGAAGATCCCCCAAAGATAGATACATAGTTAGAGATGAAATTACCGAAAATAAAGTCTGGTGGGGAGATATAAATACTCCCATCTCAGAAGAAATTTTTCAAAATATTTATAAAAAGTTAGTTTCCTATATTTCTAATAAAGAGATATATGTAAGAGATTGTCAGGCATGTGCCTCTGAAAAAAATATATTGAAAATTAGAACAATTTGTGAATATCCTTGGAGTGATATTTTTTGCAATAATATGTTCATAAGAAATACGAATGAAAAAAAATCAGATACTGACTGGACTGTAATTTCTGCTCCTGGCTTTCATGCTGATCCAAAAAAAGATTTAATTTTAAATAAGAATTTCTCAATAATTAACTTTTTAAAAAAAATAATAATTATTGGGGGAACGGGTTATACTGGTGAAATCAAAAAAGGTATTTTTTCTGTTCTTAATTTCACTTTACCTGTAGAAAAAAATATTTTACCAATGCACTGCAGTGCAAACTTCAGTAATTTATTTGGAACAACTATATTTTTTGGACTTTCTGGAACTGGAAAAACAACACTGTCTACTGATTCATCCAAAAAATTAATTGGTGATGATGAGCATGGTTGGGACGGTGATGACAATATATTTAATTTTGAAGGAGGATGCTATGCAAAAGTATTGAATTTATCTAACCAAAGTGAGCCGGAAATTTTTGATGCAATAAAATCTGGTGCATTATTAGAGAATGTTTCTTTTAATAAAGATGGCTCTGTAGATTACGCAAGTAAAAAAATTACTCAAAATTCAAGAGTAAGTTATCCAATTGATTATATAAAAAATATCATGAAACCATCTATTGGAAATAACCCTAAAAATATACTTTTTTTAACTGCAGACGCGTTTGGAGTTCTTCCTCCAATTTCTAAGTTAAATCCCAGCCAAGCCGCATACCATTTTATTTCTGGATATACTTCCAAACTTGCGGGTACTGAGGATGGAATTGATGAACCTATTCCATCTTTTTCGGCATGCTTTGGTGCCCCTTTTATGCCATTACACCCAACGGTTTATGCTGATATGTTGATAGAAAAAATGAATAAATTAAAAGTAAATGTGTGGTTAGTAAATACAGGATGGACTGGAGGACCATACGGAATTGGTAAAAGAATGGAATTGAAATATACAAGAGCTATGATTAACGCAGCTTTGAGTGGTGAATTAGATGAAGTTAATAAAGATAATTATCATATTCATTCTGTTTTTAATTTAATGCAACCGCGTACTTGCCCTAATGTACCTGACAATGTTTTATCCCCCAGAAAAACATGGAATAATGATTTAAAATACTACAAAAAGGCTTATATGCTTTCTAGAGCTTTTATCAAAAATTTTAAAAAATTCTCAGACAATGCGAGTGAGCATATACTTTTGGGCGGCCCAAGAAAGAAAGAAAAATAGGTTATCTTTTATTTGCCTTAGCTATATAGCTATCAAGTGCCATCGACATTGAGGGAAACTTTAGAGAAGGAGCAAATATGTCAACTTTCAACCCATTTTCTTCAACAGCCTTCTTAGTAATTGCTCCAAAAACTGCAATTCTTGTATTATTTTGTTTGAAATCTGGAAAATTGTGAATTAGAGATTCAATTCCAGATGGACTGAAAAAAACTAGGACATCATAAGTGACATTAGCAAATTCTGATAAATCACTTATTACTGTTTTATAAAACACAGATTGTTTCCAATTAATTTCAAGGGAATTTAACAGATTTGGAACCTCAGGCTTAAGTTTATTTGTTGTAGGAAGTAGAAATGTCTCAGAATTATGTTTTTCAATAATTGGACAGAGATCAGCAAAAGATCTTCTTCCAACATAAATCTTTCTTTTTCTGTAAACAACATATTTTTGAAGATAAAATGCAACTGCTTCAGACTGGCAAAAATATTTCATAGAATCAGGCACCTTGAATCGCATTTTTTCACAAATTCTAAAATAGTGATCAACTGCATATCTACTTGTTAAAATTATCGCGGAAAACTTTGTTAAATCAATTTTTTGTAATCTGATTTCTTTTACAGTAGCTCCTTTTACATGTATAAAAGGAACAAAATCTATCTTGACTTTTCTTTTCTTTTGTAAGTCAAAAAAAGGAGAGTTCTCTAGTTTTGGTCTTGGTTGAGATACAAGTATTGTTTTGACTTTCATTAGCTTTGAATTTCGCCCATTAATAACTTGTAAAAGATAAATAATGGTATAATTTCAAGTGTGCAAAGATACAAAATAAAATAGAACAAGTTTTCACTAATAATTTTTTTGTGTTTTGATAAAACTTTTAAAAAAGAAAATATTATGTAAGACACTATAAAAATAAGGCTTATGGATAAAAACATATTCAAATAATTTTGACTATAAGATATGCATGTGTTAATCAGAAAAATAAATATCAGAAACCCATTAGCTAAAGCCATTTTTTGCTTCAAATAGAAGTTAATTAATTTTATAAAATTAAAAATCCATGCAATAATAAGTTGAGTTAGCAATTGACTAAAAATGAAAAATAATAAATACAAAGCGATTAAAGCTGTTTCATTTAGGTCAAATACTTCCTTTTTAAAAAAAGAAATGAAAATAGAAGTATTTAGTATCAGTAATAGTAAGTAGTAAAAATCATAAAGAGATATTTTTACAATATCAGATTTTGTTAAAACCCCATAAATTACACTCTTTTTTTCAAATTTCTTGAGCAGAAAAAAAATAATAAAGGACCCAAAAATTAACAGTGTAATTATATCTTGTGAGTAATTTTCTTCAAACATTTTATGTCAGCAATATTTTAAATATTTTACTTTTGTTAAAAATAATTAAATGAATGATGTAATTATAATTATTCCGACTTATAATGAGTTTGAAAATATTGAAAATATCATTCGAAAAATTTTCTTACTACAAAATAATTATCATCTTTTAGTAATTGATGATAATTCGCCGGACATGACATTTAAAGTTGTTGAAAAATTAATTTTAGAATTTGAAAATAAATTATTCATCAAAATTAGAGAGTCAAAACTTGGATTAGGTTCAGCTTATGTTACTGGATTTAAGTATGCGTTAAAAAAAGGATACAAATACATCATTACAATGGATGCAGACCTGTCTCATAACCCCGATGATATTTCAAGACTTATTCAAAATACTAGTCATTTATGTATTGGATCTAGATATATTTCTGGAATTAATGTTGTCAATTGGCCTTTGGAAAGAATAATTCTTTCCTATATGGCATCTTTATATGTCAGGATAATACTAGGTATGCCAGTAAAGGATCCAACATCAGGTTTTGTATCTTACAAGGCAGAAAAATTGAAACAACTGAATCTTGATTCAATCAAATCTAATGGGTACTCATTTCAAATTGAAATGAAATTCAAATTCTTTTTGAAGAAATATATTTTAAAGGAAATTCCAATTATTTTTACTGATAGAAAGTTTGGAAAATCTAAATTAAACGGATCAATAATTGGTGAGGCTTTTTTAGAGGTTATTTTGATGAAAATTAGAAGTTATTTTAAAAAATAAGTATGAAGAGAACTTTAATTAAAAACGGGAAATTAATTAATGATGAAAAAATATTTGAGTCTGATATCCTAATCGAAAATGGAGTTATTTCAAAAATTGACAAATCAATTAATATAAATCATCCTAACACAAAAGTCATTGATGCTGAGGGAAATTATATAATGCCAGGAATTATTGACGATCAAGTCCATTTTCGTGAACCAGGGTTAACTCACAAAGCAAATATATTTTCAGAATCTAGAGCAGCTGTAGCAGGAGGTATAACATCTTACTTTGAGATGCCAAATACAATACCTAATACTACCACGGTTGAGCTACTTCAAAATAAATTTAAAATTGCAGAAGAAAATTCTATTGCTAACTATTCATTTATGTTTGGAGGTACCAATGATAATATTAAAGAAATATTGAAAATAAATAAAAAAGAAGTACCTGCTATAAAACTTTTCTTAGGCTCTTCGACTGGAAATATGTTGGTTGATAATCCAAATTCACTTGAAAATATTTTCTTCAGCGTAGACATTCCTATTGCAGTTCATTGTGAGGATGAAACTACAATTAAAGATAACCTAAAGCTTCATATTGAAGCTTATGGTGAAGAAATTCCAATAACTTGTCATAATAAAATTAGAAGTGAGGAAGCCTGCTATTTATCATCAAGTATGGCTGTATCATTGGCGAAAAAAACAGGGGCAAGGTTACATGTTTTTCATATTTCAACAGCTAAAGAATTAGCTCTATTTGAAAACATCCCATTAAAAGAAAAAAATATTACATCTGAAGTGTGTATTCATCATTTAAATTTTACTGAGGAAGATTACATAAATTTTGGGTCTAAGATAAAGTGGAACCCATCCATAAAAACAAAAAATGATCAAAATGAGCTGTGGAAAGCATTAAATACAAATTTAATTGATGTGATTGCAACAGATCATGCCCCTCACACTTTTGATGAAAAGCAAAATAATTATCAAAAGTGCCCATCTGGTGGTCCACTAGTTCAACATTCATTAGTTTCTATGCTTGAGGGATATCATCAACAAAAAATATCTTTGGAAACAATTGTAAAAAAAAATGTGTCATAACCCTTCTATTCTTTTTGATGTAAAAAATAGAGGATACATTTCCGAAGGTTATTATGCTGATTTGGTCATATTCAATTTAAATAAACCGTGGACAGTTACTAAAGAGAACCTCCTCTATAAATGTAATTGGTCTCCATTTGAAAATAAAAGTTTTAAATCACGTATTTTATATACTTTTGTTAACGGTAATTTGGTTTTTTCAAATGGTAAAGTAATTGACGAATATATGGGTATGAAAATAGAATTTGAAAGATGAAAAATTTTTTATTTTTAGCTGGTTTCATCTTTATTTTTAATTGTTCTGAAAAACAGACCACCCCAAAAAATATAATTTCTATGGAAACCATGTCAGAGATTATTTACGATATGACGCTGATAAGTGTTTCAAAAGGTGTGAATAGAAAAATTTTAGAAAACAATGGATTTAAACCCACATCCTACATATTAAAAAAATACGAAATCGATAGTATTGATTTTATTAGAAGTAATAAATATTATTCGTCTAATCTAGATATGTATTTATCTATTTATCAAAATGTTTTGAATAAATTAGAGAAAAATAAACAGATAATTTCCGATAGTTTGGTAAAAGAAAATGAAAGATCCATTAAATTACGGAAAGAAAAATCCGAAAAACATAAAACAGACAAGCTATCATCACCAGTAAAACTATTTAGTTCAAAAAAATCTAAATCAGAAGAATGAGTAAATTTATTTTAGAGTTAAAATGGAGAAATATGTTACATGATCTCACCCCGGGGATCGAAGATTTTATTTCCAAAAAATCAAAGTCGGCTTACATAGGTTTTGATCCAACTTCAGACTCTTTACATATTGGGAGTTTAGTGCCCATAATGTTACTTGCTCATTTTCAAAGGCATGGACATAAACCAATTGTATTGATTGGAGGTGCAACAGGAATGATTGGAGATCCATCAGGGAAATCGTCTGAGAGAAATTTATTAGATGAACAAACTTTAATTTTTAATCAAAAAAAAATTAAAAAACAACTTTCAAAGTTTTTAATTTTTGATAGTGATAAAGAAAATGGTGCTGAGGTTTTGAATAACCATGACTGGATGAAGAGTATCTCATTTTTACAATTTATTCGTGATTATGGAAAACATATTTCCGTTAGTTATATGATGTCAAAAGACTCGGTAAAAAATAGAATTTCATCTGAAAATGCTTCTGGAATGAGTTATACAGAATTTTCCTATCAAATGGTCCAGGGTTATGATTTTTTACATCTAAAAAGAAATCATGATTGCTATATACAAATGGGCGGGAGTGATCAGTGGGGCAATATAACTACGGGTATGGAATTAATCAGAAGAGTAGATAGCGATAAAGGTTATGCTCTAACCTGCCCTTTGATCACTAGAGTAGATGGTAAAAAGTTTGGAAAATCTGAACAAGGAAACATATGGCTAGATAAAACTAAAACTTCTGTTTTTAGATTTTATCAATATTGGTTAAATACAAGTGATGAAGATGCAGAAAAATTTATCAAAATATTCACTTTTTTAAGCAAATCAGTGATAGATGAATTAATCAATGAGCACAAGAAAGCTCCTCATCTTAGAATTTTACAAAAAAAATTAGCTGCCGAAATCACTGCCATTGTTCACAGTGAAGAAGAAATGAAAAATTCTATCGAGGCCTCAAATATTTTATATAGTAAAAACTTCCATAATGAAATTAATAAGATTGATGAAAAAACATTTTTGGAGATTTTTGAAGGAGTTCCCTCAGCCGAAATTAAATATAGTGAATTGAAAGTTGGAATTGAAATCATTAAACTTTTAAGTGAAAAAACAGGATTTCTAAGTTCTAATTCTGTTGCTAGAAGATCTTTGGAGGAAAATTCAATATCTGTAAATAAAACTAAGGTTGATTTGACTTATATTATAGAAAAAAAGGATTTAATAAATGATAAATATATTTTACTAAATAAAGGAAAGAAAAGTACTTTTTTAGTTAAGTTTAATTAGACCAGTAAATTACACCCTCTGGTATCGGAATGATCAATCCTTCCCATAATTTCAAAACTACCATTTTTGTGTAATGAACCCATATCATCTGTAGCTATAAAGCTGCAAGAATTGACATTGGCTAAATCTATGATATTGATTCCACCACTTTTATTACTACTATATAAGAAATTAGGATCATTTATATCTCGGATAAAAATTTTCATCCATTTGGGACATGAAAAAATTCCATCGCTCTTGGAATATGCTTGTGAAAGCAATTCGGTCATCCCATATTCACTATGTATTTTTTTAAGACCAGTTCTTTCTTTTAAAATTTCATGAAGTTCTTTTTTAATCATTTCTCTTCTTCGTCCTTTCATTCCTCCTGTCTCAATGATAATCGTATTTTCTAAATTTAAATTTTTGTTTTTGGTTAAGTCCAGTAATGCATAGGATACACCTATAAGAATAATTGTTTTATTTTTTCTGCAAAGACTTTTCATTTTTTCAATAATAGGGTCATATTCCTTTAGAAAAAAACTACTATCATTTGATTTAGATAGTTCAATTAAGTTATTAACCATATAAATTAATGATGAGTTTTCATTTTCCATATAATTTGGCAACAGACCTAAGATCACGTATTCTTTGGGATCACCATAATTATCAATAAAGTTTTTCAAAAAGGATTTCTCATAGATATTGATATCGCTTACATAATGTTTACTAATATTATCGTTTGTTGTACCGCTGCTATAAAATACCTTATCATATTTTTTTGTGCATATTACTGAGTGAGATTTAAAAAATGAAATGGGTAAAAAAGGAATCCTAGAAATATTCTCAACATTAGAGGGAGTCTTTTTTAGAAGATCACAATAAGATTTATACACAGTATTGTTTTTGTATTGAAATTTAAAAACTTCTAATGCTATTTGATCAAAGTTTTGGTAATCTACATTGAATATTGTATCAGTATTTAACATATATCTAAAAATAAAAAAAGGAGCTTAAAAAGCTCCTTTTTTCTAAACACAATTTTAATCAGTTTTATTCAATAATTATCTTTTTAGTTATAAAACTATTATCAGAATATAATTCAACTAAATAAATACCTGACTGTAAATTTGAAATGTTGATTGTTTTTGAGTTAGCAGATTGTAAAACTACTTTTCCAAGAACATTGAAAACTTTTATTTGAAAATCAGAGTTAATTCCTTCAATATTAATATAGTCACCAACTACTGGATTTGGATATAACTTAATATTAGTAAATTGATTTTCATTCATGCTAAGTTGCGGTTCTGTTCCAGGTGTTCCTGAATTTTCACCATCTCCGTAAGGCTGTAATGAAATTCCCCAATTTTCTCCAAGGTCATTATCTACACTGTTATAAGCATCTGGGGAGAGCGCCATACTAAATGAATTTGGATCAGGGAATGTATCACCATTATCATATGCAACCATATCAATAATGACTCCACCACAACTAAGTATAATCTCATCATCACCATTTCCAAGGGTAAGGTTTGCATCTGTACCCCAAGCATAATCGACTTCAGCGCCAGAGTTTAATGTTGGATCTGTCTCTTCTCCCAAAACAAGAAACCCTCCAGCTTCAATTACTAAACTTTCAGAAATCGAAATAGCATTAGATCCTTCGTCTGTAACAGTCCAGTCCTGTAAATCAATTGCTGCATCACTGGTATTATAAATTTCAAACCATTCTTTTCCATCGTCATTTCCATCAGCATTGTTCAATATTTCTGTGATTATAACTGATCCCACATCTGGGCAATCTACACACGCTGGTGCGTAAAAAATTGTAGTATCGTTCGCTGCTGTGCTATCATCATTATTATATAAAACAACTGAAACTTGATAAGTAAGGCCACATGTAATTGTAAGTGTTACAGGTGAAGTTGGGTTATTTAGCATTTCGGTTTCAACCATGTTGCCTTCAGCATCCATTGATTGAAATGCTAAAGTGGCATAACCATCCACTCCAAGTTCAAAATTAGATACCGAAAACGAAATGTCAATGTATACAGTGCCAGCGGCAAGCGTAACACCATTTGCAGGGGAAGTAATTAAAACAGAAATATCGCTTGAACATTCTGCAACATGAGAGCCTAGACCAGTAAAATCATTTTGTTCAGTAACAATCCACTCGGAATCTTCTTCATTTGTACCTCTAGATGCGTCCCAATCTGGATTGCCTTGACAGACACTACTTTTTCTTGTTAAGGTATGATTTCTAGTTGCCTCAACAACTCCAGCAACATCCCACCCATCTCCTGGGTCTCCATTAAAATCTCCAATAAAATCAATAATTGAATATTGCTCTTCTGTACCCAGCACAAGTGCATAGCCATCATCTCCATTACTTAGATATTGGTGAAAATGGTCAGCTGAAGCTATTATTTCACCGGTTGCACTTGGGTGTGCTATTACATACACGTCGCCATTAGCAACAACAGCACCTTCTGGAAAGTCATTCCAATATTCGTGGGTACCAGGAACATCAGGTGCATTTGCTACGCTCGGGAAGGCATAGTTGCTCAAATCAACGTCTTGCCCAGTGCCATTATATATTTCTAAAAATTTGTTGTTACTGGATCCTTCTCCATATTGACTAAAAAATAGGTCAGTTGTCTGGGAAAAAGAAGCAGTAGTAATGAGTGATAATAAAAGAATGTAGAGTTTTTTCATAGATAAATTTTTTACAAATTTAAATAATTTATGAGATTTAATAAACTAAATTGTTAATGAATCATGAGTTAATCATTATTTTTAAGTTAATTAAATAAAAATTAATATCAATCCCACTATAATTACTTAATTTGTCGTAACCAAACATAAATATGAATACTGAAACTCTTAAAATATTATTAGTTGACGATGAGCCAGACATATTGGAAATCCTTTCTTACCCTTTAAAAAATCAAGGGTTTCAAGTCCATACGGCTAACAATGGATTGGAAGCAATAAATCTTGCAAAAGATATTCAGCCTCACCTAATTGTTTTGGATGTGATGATGACAGAGATGGATGGTATTGAGGCTTGCGAAATCATCAGAAAGGATCCAAAAATCAGTAATACTTTAATTACTCTCCTATCGGCTCGAGGTGAGGATTATAGTAAGATAGCTGGTTTCAATGCTGGTGCTGATGATTATATCACAAAGCCTATAAAACCAAAAGTCTTAGTTAGTAAAGTAAAATCATTACTAAGAAGAATTTCATTAAAAAAACCTGATCTTATTGAGACAAAAAATTTAATTATTGATCGATCAGGTTACAAGGTGATAGAAAATAACAAGGATATTTTTCTTCCAAGAAAAGAGTTTGAGTTATTATTTTTGTTGGCATCTGAGCCAGGAAAAGTATTTAAACGAAATTTAATTTTGGATTCTGTTTGGGGGAAAGACGTTGTTGTTGGTGATAGAACAATTGATGTGCACATGAGAAAATTGAGAGAAAAAATTGGTGATCATTATTTTAAAACGGTGAAAGGGGTTGGTTATAAACTTGTCGATTAATTCATGTCCCTTTCTGTAAAATCCAATCCATATTATTTCACATTCATTACATCTGTTTATGTTACCATCATTAGTCATTTTATTAAAAATTTAGATGAAATATTACAGATAAATTGTAGGGGATTTTGTCTTATAAATAGTTTAAATGAAATTATTTTTTCTGTTGAATCTTTACTCAATTCCTTTATATTATTTATTATTTGTTTTTTGATTATTCAAATTAGAATAGAAAAGAGTTTTTTAAGAAATATAAAGAAGATTTATAAAGACTTGGATTATAAAAAGAATTCCATTATTTCAACATCAACTATTGTTACGGATATGGATTCAATAATTGATGATGTTGGAGATTATGTAAAAATCAAAAAAGTAGAGATTGAATCCCTAAAAAAAGCTGAAGAGTATAGAAAAGAGTTTGTAGGGAATGTAGCTCATGAACTAAAGACTCCGCTTTTTTCTATTCAAGGTTACATTTCTAATCTTTTGGATGGAGCATTTAGAGATAAAGAATTACTAAAAAAATATTTAAATAAAGCAGATAAAAGTATTGAAAGATTAACCTTTATTATCAAAGATTTAGATTTAATCACTCAAATAGAATCGGCTACATTAATTCTTAAAAAAACTTCTTTTGATATAGTAAAATTAACAGAAGAAATTATAGATAATTTGGAAATCAATGCTTCAAAGAAAAAAATTAAACTAGTTTTTGATAAAGATTATGGTTCTCCGATAAAAGTCTATGCCGACAGAACTAGAATTGAACAGGTTTTGACCAATTTAATTTCCAATTCTATTAATTATGGAAGTTATAAAGGCACAACGGAAATTAGCTTTGATGAAAGTGGTGCTAAATTATTAGTAAAGGTTACCGATAATGGAGACGGAATCAGTGAGGAGAATATGCCAAGGCTTTTTGAGAGATTCTTTAGAGTTGATATTAGCAGAAGTCGTGAACACGGGGGCTCTGGATTGGGATTAGCAATTGTAAAGCATATTATCGACGCTCATGACGAAAATATATTTGTTCAGTCAACCCCTGAAATAGGTAGTGAGTTTTCTTTTACTCTACAAAAAAAATAAATACTTAACATAAAAAGATTGGGAAGTAAAAATAAATTAAAAAGGTTTAAAGAAAATCTAACTTTTGATAATGTTATACAACCAATCAGAGACGATTTACTTATTGGAAATTTTAAATTAAAAGGAAAATGGAATAAGCAGGCTTTTAAAAATGATAATCCAATTGTGTTAGAATTAGGATGTGGAAAAGGGGAGTATTCAATTGGGCTGGCAAAAAAAAATCCTAAAAAAAATTTTATTGGGATTGATATTAAGGGAGCAAGGTTTTGGAAAGGTGCAAAAGATGCACAGGTGAATGGATTAAAAAATGTTTATTTTGTTAGATGTCAAATTGAATTAATACCTCAAATTTTTGAAGAAAATGAGATCTCAGAAATTTGGATAACTTTTCCTGACCCGCAGATTAAATCAAAGAGAGAAAAACACAGATTAATTAATTTACATTTTATTGAAATTTATAAAAAGATTTTAGTTAAATCTGGAATTATTCATCTAAAAACAGATAGTGAGTTTTTATACGGCTATTTGCTGGGGTTGATCAAATCAACAAGTTTTTTGAGTTTAATTTACTCCAATCATGACATATATAAATCTTCAGCAGTCCCAAAAGATGCAACTGAAATAAAAACTTTTTATGAACTTAAGTTTTTAAAGCTTGATAAGCCAATTACTTATGTACAGTTTAAATTCAATGAAAATAGAAAATAAATTATCTTTTTATGCAAGGGTTTATGAAATTGTAAAATTAGTTCCAGCTGGAAGAATAACAACTTACGGACATATTGCAAAACATCTTGGTACTGCTACTAGTGCAAGAATGGTTGGATATGCAATGAATGTTTCACATTCAGATATTAAAATCCCAGCCCACAGGGTAGTTAACAGAAATGGAATACTTACAGGGAAACATCATTTTGATGGTATAAATCTAATGCAAGAACTTCTAGAAAGCGAAGGGATTGTTGTAAAGAATGACAAAATAGTTGATTTTGAAAAGCTTCTTTGGGATCCCATGATGGAATTATAAATAAATTGTTGATACTATTTTTTTTTATTCGTAGTATATTTGCATAAAGTTCTGTAAGTGGATTTATCAAAAAAAAATATACTCTCATCAATTGAAAAAATTGACATAAAAAATGTAAAAATTTTAAATGTTAATATTTTTGGTGATGAAGTGTTATTTGATATAGAAACTAATAACCCTACACTCCAATCCAAAAAAAACATTGAAAATAAAATTAAAGAATTACTCAAAAAGAATTTTGGTTCTGATTTAATTTCAAAGTTCAATTTTGTTATAAAAAAAGAAGATGCTCCAATAAAAACAATCACTGGAAGTGATATTCCAGGAATAAAGAATGTTTTGGCAATTGCGTCTGGAAAAGGGGGTGTTGGAAAATCAACAATTACTTCAAATATTGCTGTTACCCTTTCAAATATGGGCTTTAAGGTGGGAATTTTAGATGCTGATATTTACGGTCCATCGATTCCAATTATGTTTGATATTGCTGATGCTAGACCATTGAGCGTAAATCATGAAGGAAAAAATAAAATGAAGCCAGTTGAAAGCTATGGAATTAAAATTTTATCAATTGGATTTTTTACTAAACCTGACCAGGCTGTAATATGGAGAGGACCAATGGCATCCAAAGCATTAAATCAAATGATATTTGATGCACATTGGGCAGAATTAGATTTCCTTTTGGTTGATCTTCCTCCTGGCACAGGTGATATCCATTTAAGTATTTTACAGTCTTTGCCTGTTACAGGCAGTGTTATTGTAAGTACCCCTCAAAATATTGCTCTTGCTGATGCAAGAAAAGGGATTGCTATGTTTAATCAAAAAACAATTAGTGTTCCTGTTCTGGGACTTGTTGAAAATATGGCATATTTTACTCCCCAAGAGCTCCCCAAGAATAAGTATTATATTTTTGGAAAAGATGGGGCGAGGAACTTAGCTGAAGATATGAAAGTTGCATTTTTAGGTGAAATTCCATTGATTCAAAGCATTCGTGAAGCTTCTGATTTTGGACATCCAGCTTCTCTTCAAAAAGAATCGAAAATTTCATTAACTTTCAATGAAATAACAAAGAACTTGATAACAGAATTAGTGAAAAGAAATAAAAATATACCTCCATCTGAGGTAGTAAAAATAACAACAATGGCAGGATGCTCTGCCGTAAAAAAAAATGGAGAAAACAATAAAAAATAATATAGAAAAAGCCCTTGATGAAATTAGACCCTTCTTAAAAAATGATGGAGGAGACATTTCTTTAGTTGGTGTTGAGGATACAACAGTAAAAGTAAAGTTTGAAGGAGCATGTTCAACATGTACAGTTAATCAAATGACTTTAAAATCGGGAGTTGAAATGATTATTAAAAAGCATGTTCCTCATATTGAAAATGTAATAAGTGTTGGTGATATTAAGTAATGATAAAAACTGATATTATAATTATTGGTGCGGGTCCAGTTGGCCTCTTTGCTGTTTTTGAAGCTGGTTTACTGAAAATGAAGTGCCATTTAATTGATGTACTACCAAAAGCTGGTGGGCAATGTATTGAGTTATATCCAAAAAAACCTATTTATGATATACCGGCACATCCAGAAATCCTGGCCGGGGATTTAATTGAAAAATTAATTAAACAAAGTAGTCAATTCAAACCAGGATTTACTCTTGGTGAAAAAGCAGAAAAACTCGAAAAAAATAAAGATGGAACATTTACAGTCACAACGGATAAAGGAACGAAACACAATGCTCCTGTAGTTGCAATTGCGGGGGGGGCTTGGTGGTTTTCAGCCCAGAAAACCGAATTTTGATGGAATTGAAAATTTTGAAAATAAGGGTATTCTGTATTTTGTAAAAGACCCAAAAATTTTTGATAATAAAAATATCGTAATTTCCGGAGGCGGTGACTCTGCGTTAGACTGGGTAATTGAGTTATCTAAAACTGCAAAAAATATTACTCTTGTTCACAGAAGAAATGAATTTAGAGGCGCAAAAGACTCGGTTGATAAAGTTCAGCAACTGAAAGATCTGAATAAAATTAATCTGATAACTCCTGCTCAAGTATTTAAAGTAGACGGTAATGAACGATTACAAACTGTTTATGTGAAAAAAAATGATGAGGAAATTAAAATCGAAGCTGATTATTTTATTCCATTATTTGGTTTAATACCAAGACTGGGTTCAATTAGTGATTGGGGTCTTGAAATTGAAAAAAACTCAATCAAAGTCAACAATGCTTTGGATTATCAAACGAATATTAATGGAGTTTTTGCAATTGGAGATATCAATACCTATCCTGGAAAACTCAATTTAATATTATGTGGATTTCATGAGGCAGCATTAATGTGTCAAGCAGCTTTTAAAATTATAAATCCTGGTAAAAAATTTATATTAAAATACACCACAGTCTCTGGAGTTGAGGGCTTTGATGGCTCATTAAAAAAGGCAGAAGGATCAGTCTTAAAATCTATTGATTAGTTTATAAAAAACTTTATTAATCTATTTTCTTTTATTTTGAAAATCCTCAGTTCATTTATTAGAAAAGCTGTAAGAGTAAGTTTCTTGTTTAGAATTTCTTAAATCAGACCATGAAGAGTTATTTTCTAATAATTCTTCAATTGCATCCCACAATAAAATTCTTTTCTGAAGAGCAATCTTAGAAATTTCTTCAATTTCTGACCAAAATTCAGCTTTCTCTCCAGCAAGTTTTGACACCATATCAAGTGCCATTGGACCATGCTCATCTTCATCAAGTTCAATATGCCTTTCAAAATAATATATTAGTTTACCAATATTACTTCCCTTGATATTTTTTTCAAATTCATGTAATATTTCATTGAACATGTTTGGAATAAGGTTCTCTCTACCAAAAGTAAAAATAGCAGCGATTTTATGAGCTTTTCCTTCTCTTATTACTGAAAAAGTAAAATGTAAAAACTCTTTAATATTTGGATGAATATCAAGATCTTGAATACACTTATCTATATCATTTGACTGAGATAATTTAAAAATATTTTGACTAGATTCTTCAAATGATGCACCAATGTCATACATTGCATCAAGATATAGTTCATAGTGGCTTTTTCTGACACCCTCCTGATTAACATCTGTTTCCTCAGCGAGTACAATTTCATTGATTAAATATGCAGTTTCAGAGTTTTTATTCGGCATCCAAGGAGTCTTTGTACATGTAAGAATCAATTGTAAAGATTTTAATAGAGACATAAAATCCCATACGGCATAAACATGATTTTGAGTAAATATTCTAAGATCCTCTATTCTGTTAATTTTAGAATATAAGCTGTGATTCAAAAGCTTTTGTCTTAACGGTTCAATCTGTTTTTGTATATTTTCTATGTTCATATTATTTTACTTAAATGCATTAATGCCAGTGATATCTAATCCAGTTATTAGTAGATGTATGTCATGGGTCCCTTCATAAGTGATTACACTTTCAAGATTCATCATATGCCTCATAATTGGGTAATCTCCAGTAATTCCCATACCTCCTAAAACTTGTCTGGCCTCTCTGGCTACTTTAATTGCCATTTCGGCGTTATTTCTTTTTGCCATGGATATTTGAGCAGTAGTTGCTTTTCCTTCATTTTTCAAGGTTCCAAGTCTCCATGCTAGTAGTTGAGCTTTTGTGATTTCAGTGACCATCTCTGAAAGTTTTTTTTGCTGGAGTTGAAAACCTCCAATTGGTTTGCCAAATTGACTCCTTTCTTTACTGTACTTTAAGGCAGTGTCATAACAATCCATTGCAGCTCCAATTGAACCCCAAGCAATTCCATACCTTGCTGAATCAAGGCATTTTAATGGCGCTCCAAGCCCAGATTTATTCGGCATAAGATTGTTTTTTGGCACTTTGACGTCATTAAAAATCAATTCACCGGTTGCACTAGCGCGCAATGACCATTTGCTATGAGTCTCAGGTGTAGAAAATCCTTCCATACCTCTTTCAACAATTAGCCCATGTATTCTTCCTTCTTCGTTTTTTGCCCATACTATTGCAATATCTGCAAAAGGAGAATTTGAAATCCATAGTTTTGCACCATTCAAAAGATAATGATTACCACAGTCTTTATAATTTGTAGTCATTCCACCAGGATTAGATCCATGATCAGGCTCTGTTAAGCCAAAGCAGCCAATTAATTCCCCGGTTGCAAGTTTTGGTAAAAACCTTTTCTTTTGTTCCTCAGTGCCATAGTTAAAAATAGGCCCCATTACAAGGGAAGATTGTACAGATGCAGTTGATCTAATACCTGAATCACCTCTTTCAATTTCTTGCATAATCAATCCTGCTGAAATTTCATCTAGTCCAGAACCACCATATTCAACAGGAATATTTGGGCCGAATGCACCAATCTCTGCTAACTCTTTCAATAAATGGTCGGGAAATTTCGCTTTTTGAGCATATTCCTCGATTATAGGTGACACGGATTTTTTAACCCAATCTCTAACAGAATCTCTTATTAATTTATGTTCATCAGTTAACAGATCATCAACTTTATAATAATCTGGTGCTTCAAACAAATCAGGCTTCATAGTTTTTTTTTGCAAAGTTAAATAATGCTACTTTAAGTTTAAACTATTTTAAGCTTTATTTAAGATTTAAAAATTGAGAAATTAAGCAGTGAAAATGATGTACTCCCTTTTCTCTTTTGGCAGAGAATCTTCCTGAACTATAGAAGCTCGAATTAATTCCTTTTTGAACATTTTCAACAATTTTCTCGTCCTCTAATTCTACTCTGTTCAAGTCCTCACTTGCACCATTATTAAGTTTAGAGCTATCCAAAACATAAGATCTAAATAAAACTTTAGTTTTTGACATATCAATTGGACAAACCACATTTAATGAAATGCCCCATGGATAAATATTCAACATGATATTAGGAAATATCCAATAATAGAATGCTGCAATTTTTTTACCATAATCTTCATGATTTTTTGGAAATTGAAAACACTCTTCTTTATTTTTTGAAAAGCCAATTTGCAAGTTGAAATTTTTATAGATTTCTGTTTCATAATTCTTATAATCTAGAACATTATTTAATCCATTGTGAACATAAGGAACGTGAAATCCTTCTAAAAAATTATCACAGTAAATTGCCCAATGTGAATTTACAAAATAGTCTTGCGAGAGATCATTTTTAATTTTGAGTTTTTTTAAAGGTAAGAATGAAATTCTTTTTTCAATTTGGTTCAAAATTGGCAATAATTCAAAGTTAGGATTAATGCCAACAAAAAATAACCCATGCCAATTTATAAGAGGAAGATTTTTTAAATCTTCGTTAATGCTTGGAAAATTTTTAACCGATTCAAATTCAGGCATAAACTCAAATTTACCGTTTAAGTTAAATCTCCTGCCATGATAATTACAAACAATTTTTTTAAGTGTGCATTGATTTTCGATAAGAATATTTCCCCGATGAGTACACACATTGGAATAACATTTTATTTCGTCATTATTTTTTAATAATATAATTGGCTCATTGATAAGATCTTCTAAAATATTTATGGGAATAATAATTTGATTTTTTTTATTAATTCCATTGCTATCAATCCACTGCCAAGATTTTAGGAAAATTTTTTCTTTTGCTAGACTATAAATTTTTTCATCAGTGTAAAATTCTGATGGGACTGTATTAGCTAGCTCAATTCTTTTATTTACAAATATTTTATGCATATCTAAATATCTAATATTCCATCAGGAAGATCCATTTTAATTATTTTATTTTTTTTATCAACTTTAATTATCAGATTATCATTAATGGGAATCAAAGTTTTTTTTTCGCATGTGTTAATTTGAAATAAGTGTTGTGGAGATTGATCATTGACTCCAATGATATTCCCTACCTTTTTACTATTCTGATCTAAAACAGTGTAGCCAATAATTTCATGATAATAAAAACTATTTTCATCGGTTTTGGGTAAGGAATCTTTTGGAAGATAGATTTCTTTATTTATTAATTTTTCGGTATCATTTTCAGTATCAATCCCATTGATTTTTACTCTAATTCTATTAGTTTTATTTGGTCTGACGCTAGTAATTTCAAACGGAGTTAATTCGTTATTAAGATTAATAAATAATTTTTTAATGTTATAGTAAAATTCTGGGGAGTCAGTATCCAAAAATATTATAACTTCCCCCCTGAAGCTAAATTTCTTAGTAATTTTTCCTAGATAATAAAAGTCATCCAATTTCATCATCTTAATGAACTTTAAGTAAGATATAAAATTATGAAATAAAAGGGATAGGAGCAGACGTTATTTCTTTTTCTCAGCTTCTTCCGCTGCTGGAGCCTCTTCTGCTGCTGGAGCTTCTTCCGCTGCTGGAGCTTCTTCCGCTGCTGGAGCTTCTTCTGCTGCTGGAGCCTCTTCTGCTGCTGGAGCTTCATCCGCTGCTGGAGCTTCATCCGCTGCTGGAGCCTCTTCTGCAGCTAAAGCCTCTTCTTCTGCTTTCGCAGCAGCTTCTAATGCTTCTTTTTGCGCTTTAATTCTAGCATCATTTGCAAGCTTTTCATTTTCAATTGCTTTCGTCTTTGCCTCTTGACGCTCTTTTTCAAGCATCGATGACTTTTGATCAATTCTTTTTTGTTTATCCTTTAACCATTCTTGAAATCTTTTTTCAGCTTCATCCTCATCAAATGCACCTTTTGCAACACCACCAGCTAAATGATGTTTCAACAAAGCACCTTTGTATGAAAGAATATTTCTTGCCGTGTTGGTAGGTTGCGCCCCGTTTGATAACCAAATAACAGATTTATCAATATCAAGATCAATTGTTGCAGGATTAGTATTTGGATTGTAAGATCCAAGTTTTTCTAAATATTTTCCGTCTCTTTTTGAACGTGAATCAGCGGCAACAATCCAATAAAAAGGTTTCCCTTTTTTACCGTGCCTTTGAAGTCTAATTTTTACTGGCATATTTTTAATTTTAGGTTCTCGACCTGGTTTTTAAATGTGGGGGCAAATATATAATATAAAATATTAACATCAAGTAAATCTTTAAAAATTTTGTATTACATTTACCCTAACGCCATATAAATGAAAAAATTCTTTTTACTTGTTATGCTTGCAACTTTCTCTAACTGTTCGGAGGATTTGAGCAATAATACGCCTGGTTTTGAAGCGCTTGTTAATGGAAAGGACTGGATTGCACAAAGTTACAATGCAACAATACAAAATAATCAATTATCTATCTCTGGAAATAATCAACTTGGAGCAATTTCAATTGTAATTGATTCTATTAATGTAAATTCTTTTGAGCTAAGAAGTTGGTCAGATGATTTTGCTGTTTTTCAGGATACCATTTATTACTCTACTAAAAATGATGGTATTGGAAGTATTGCTTATCTGAGTGCTGGAAGAATAGATATTAATGAGATTAATTATGTTGAAAACTCAGTAAGTGGTCATTTTTATTTTGAGTGCTATGACAATTCTGGATTACATGTAAAAAATGTTTCAGAAGGTGTTTTTTACAGGGTTCCCATTAATACACAGGATTAGTTTTTTTAGATGTTTTTAATTTTTGATACTGAAACAACCGGTTTACCTAAAAATTGGAAAGCTCCAATTTCAGATACTAGTAATTGGCCAAGATGTGTTCAAATTGCGTGGCAATTACATGATAAGTATGGAAAGCTCGTAGAAAATAAAAGTTTTATAATCAAACCAGATGGTTTCGATATTCCCTTTGAATCTGAAAATATTCATGGAATATCAACTGATTTGGCATTAACAGAGGGACATCAATTGAAAAAGGTGTTGGAATCCTTTAATTCAGCAATTTCAAAATCAAAGTTTATAGTCGGACATAATATAAATTTTGACCTAAATGTTATCGGTTGTGAACTTTATCGATCAAATTTTAAATCAAAACTTAATAATGTTGATGTATTGGACACATGTTCAGAGCAAACCGCTGAATTATGTAAACTTTCTGGTGGCAGGGGGGGTAAATATAAATTACCAACATTAACAGAGTTACATGAATTTTTATTTAATGAGAAATTTAAGGACGCGCACAATGCAAGCGCTGATGTTGAGGCTACTTCACGATGTCTACTGGAGTTAATCAGAATTGAAAATTTTAATAAAGACCAAATACAACTAGGA
This sequence comes from uncultured Bacteroidota bacterium, assembly GCA_902525795.1. Taxonomy (GTDB): domain Bacteria; phylum Bacteroidota; class Bacteroidia; order Flavobacteriales; family Flavobacteriaceae; genus MED-G13. Next base: position 28,056 of record CABZIT010000004.1, on the reverse strand, counting down.
GAAAATTATTTTACTGAATTTAAAGAACAGAACCCCGGCTCCATTAATACTTTTGGAATCAAACATTTTAACCTCAAGAAAAAATCTGCAAAATTAAAGAAATCATTAATAGCAAATAATTTAAACGCAAGTGAAGTAAATAACCCAGATATTGATCTTGATGAATATAATTTTTGCCATCTGCATAATCATACTCAATTTTCAATGCTGCAATCGACAATAAAAATCACAGATTTAGTTAATTTGACCTATAAAAATAATATGAATGCTGTTGCAATGACTGATCTTGGAAATATGATGGGAGCATTTAGATTCATAAGTGAAGTAAAAAAAGTAAATCTGAAAATTGATGAAGAAAACAAATCTTTTGATGAAAAAAAACAACATATCAAACCTATTGTAGGTTGTATTTTAAATGTATGTGAAGACCGTCTGAATAAAAACTTTAGAGATAACGGATATCAAATGGTTTTTTTAGCAAAAAATAAAAGAGGTTATGATAATTTATCAAAGTTGTCCTCCCTTGGATACACGGAGGGTTTCTATTATGTTCCAAGGGTTGATAAAGAATTATTACTTGAATATAAAAGTGATTTAATTGTTCTTTCAGGAAACTTGTACGGAGAAATTTCAAGTAAAATTTTAAAAGTCGGTAAAGCAGAAGCTGAGCAGTCACTTAAATGGTGGAGAGAAAATTTCAAAGATGATTTTTATCTTGAAATTAACAGACATAATCAACAAGACGAAAATGCAGTAAATGAGGTTTTATTGAGCTTATCTATTCAATATAATATAAAATTAATTGCCACTAATAGTACCTACTATTTACAAAAAAATGAGGCTGATGCACATGACATTTTATTATGTGTAAGAGATGGTGAAAAATTGGCAACTCCAAAAGGAAGGGGAAGAGGTTTTAGGTATGGGCTAAGTAATGATCAATATTATTTCAAGACATCAGCAGAGATGAAAGATTTATTTTCCGATATTCCTCAATCCATAAAAAATATAAATGACTTGATAAAAAAAATAACTCCTTTTGACTTGAGTAATGAAGTTCAACTACCAAAATTTCAAATACCCAAAGAATTTAACAATAATAGTGAAAATGGTAGTGGAGAAAATGAATATTTAAAATATCTCACCTTTCAGGGAGCAAAAAAAAGATATGGAAAAGTTTCTGATGAACTCAACGAAAGAATTGAATTTGAATTAGAAACTATTAAAAACACTGGTTATCCCGGTTATTTTTTAATTGTAGAGGATTTTATCAGAAAGGCAAGAGAGATGAATGTTTCTGTTGGGCCAGGAAGAGGTTCAGCTGCAGGATCTGTAGTTGCTTATTGTCTTTGGATTACCAATATTGATCCAATAAAATATGATTTACTTTTTGAAAGATTTTTAAATCCAGACAGGATAAGTATGCCTGATATTGATATTGATTTTGATGATATTGGTAGAAATAAAGTGATCAATTATGTAATTGAAAAGTATGGAGAAAATCAAGTTGCCCAAATAATCACATACGGAACAATGGCTGCCAAATCTTCCATTAGGGATACTGCTCGAGTTTTAGATCTGCCATTGGGAGATGCTGACAGAATAGCAAAGCTGGTCCCAAATATGGCCAAATTAAGTTCCATTTTTGAAACAAATCATAAAGAACTGAGAAATAAGTTTAGAGCAGATGATTTGGATAAAATTAATCAGCTTCTTTCAATTTCACAGGCTGATAATTTAGAAAGTGAGACGATCAGACATGCCAGATTACTCGAGGGTACACTTCGTAATACCGGAATTCATGCATGTGGTGTTATTATAACCCCTGATGATATTAAAAACTATGTACCCATTGCAACTGCAAAAGATTCAGATCTTTATGTAACACAGTTCGATAATGCAGTTGTCGAACAAGCTGGATTATTAAAAATGGATTTTTTGGGATTAAAAACGTTAACCCTGATTAAGGATACTGTCAAAATTGTAAAAGCAAAATATGGAATTGAATTAGACCCAGATAACTTTCCAATTGATGATGAAAAAACATTTGACTTATTTAAAAGGGGGGATACAGTTGGTATTTTTCAGTATGAATCGCCTGGGATGCAAAAACACTTAAAAGATTTAAAGCCCACTGTTTTTAAAGATTTGATTGCTATGAACGCTCTTTACAGACCTGGTCCCATGGAATATATTCCAAGCTTTATCAAAAGAAAACATGGTGATGAGAAAATTATATATGACCTGCCAGAAATGGAAGAAATCTTAAAGGATACATACGGAATCACCGTCTATCAGGAACAGGTGATGTTATTATCTCAAAAAATTGGTGACTTTTCAAAAGGTGAGGCAGATATTTTAAGAAAAGCCATGGGTAAAAAGCAAAAAGAAGTTTTAGATAAAATGAAACCAAAATTTCTTGAAAACTCCCAAAGAAAAGGTTTCAAAGTAGATAAAGTTGAAAAAATTTGGAAAGATTGGGAGGCTTTTGCAAGTTATGCATTTAATAAGTCTCATTCTACTTGTTACGCATGGATTGCATATCAAACGGCATATTTAAAGGCTAATTATCCTGCCGAATATATGGCATCTGTTTTATCAAATAATATGCGCGATATTAAAAATGTCACCTTTTTTATGGCTGAGTGTAAGAGAATGAAACTTCAGGTTTTGGGCCCAGACGTAAATGAATCATATTATAAATTCTCTGTGAATAAAAATAATGAGATTCGATTTGGAATGGGTGCAATAAAGGGGGTCGGTGCATCAGCAGTCAAGGCTATTGTAAGTGAGAGAAAAAATAACGGCAATTACCGATCCGTTTTTGACTTTACTCAAAGAGTTGATTTAAGAGCAGCAAATAAAAAAGCTATTGATAGTTTAGCAGCAGCAGGTGCATTTGATTCATTTGGAATTTTCAGGTCCCAATATTTTCATGATAATGGGGATGGAGTTTCATTCATTGAAAAAATAATTAAGCATGGTAATAAGTTTCAAGAAAATGTTAATTCCGCTCAGGTAAGTTTATTTACTGACTCTGCAGACCTAAAAGTTATGAGTCCTGAGGTTCCTAAAATAGACCCTTGGCCAACAATTGAAAAGCTCTCAAAGGAAAAGGAAGTTATTGGAATTTATATTTCTGGACACCCCTTGGATGATTTTAAGTTGGAAATGCAATCATTTTGTAATGGTGATGTAAGTGCATTTAAATCTCCTCGTGAATTTTTATTAAAAGAAATATCCATTGCAGGTGTTGTCACTGAGGTTGAACACAAAGTAAGCCGACAAGGCAAGGGTTGGGCATTTTTTACAGTTGAAGATTATGTAGATTCGTTTACCTTTAGAATTTTTGGAGAGGAATATTTAAGATTCAAACACTTTTTGAATTTAAACAACTTTTTACATATTAAAACAAAAATAGTTGAAGGTTGGAAAAATAAAGAAACAGGATTAAATGGAGAACCAAGAATTCAATATTTAAATTTTAGGTTATTGCAGGATGTTGTTAATACAATGGCAAAAAAATTAAGTATTCAATTAGATATAAAAGAAATAGAAGATGAAAAAATTGAGTTAATTAATAGCTTGTTAAAAAATCACTCTGGAAATAATAATTTAAGTTTTCAGGTATTTGATAATGACGAAAAAATTATGATAGATTTAGATAGTCAAAAACAAAAAATTGATATATCGTCTGATCTTTTATCAAAATTAGATGATAATAAAATTTTATATAAACTTAATTAGAAATATTATTTATTTTTGACAATCAATTTTAAAGTATATAATTATGGCTATGGAAATTAACGATGAAAATTTTGAAGAAATTGTTTTAAAAAGTAATAAACCAGTATTAGTCGATTTTTGGGCAGCTTGGTGTGGGCCATGTAGAATGGTTGGACCCATTATCGATGAGATTAGCAATGATTATGCTGGCAAGGCAATAGTTGGTAAAGTTGATATTGATTCAAATCAACAGTATGCAGCCCAGTTTGGAGTAAGAAATATTCCAACTGTTTTGATTTTTAAAGACGGAGAACTTGTCGATCGAAAGGTTGGAGTGTCTTCAAAAAATGATTATGCAGAGGCTCTAGACGCCTTAATCTAATTAGTTTACTTAATTCATTATTAAATATAATTGATCAAAATATATTTGACCTAATGAAAATCAAAATGTATATTTGCTCAGCTCAAAAACGGTCTGGTAGTTCAGTTGGTTAGAATACATGCCTGTCACGCATGGGGTCGCGGGTTCGAGTCCCGTCCAGACCGCAAAAGTTTCAATTTTATTCCTTCAATATCATGAATTTAAAAACTCTTTTTTTTCTTTTTTCACTATTTTTTTCGTTGACTTTAAGTTCTCAAGATTTCATTTCTCAAACATTGCAATATGATGGAAATAACAGAGAATACGAATTATATATTCCTCAGAGTTATGATGGATCAGAAAATGTCCCACTAATGTTTAACTTCCACGCAGGTAATGGAACAAGCTACGGCCAGATTTATATTTCAGACATGAGAAATTTAGCCGATGAAAATAATTTTATACTTGTTTATCCTCAAGCAATTGCAGATCCCACAGATGGGGGTTCTCTAAATTGGATGTTCAAGGGTGATTATGATCATGATGACATATATTTTGTTGAGGCCATGATTGATGAAATTGCAGGTCAATACTCGATTGATCAGTCAAGGGTTTACGCATGTGGTTACTCTCTTGGTGGTGAATTTGTTCATGAACTTTTATGCAGATTGAATAATAGAATTGCTGCTGGTGTTGCTGTCGCTAGAACAATGTTTATTGAAACTTATGAAAATTGTATTCCTGAACATCCTACTGCCGTAATGAGTATTTTAGGAACTGATGACTTTAATTCATTATATAATGGTGTTGAATTTGCTGGAGTTTTATACTATCTATCTGCTGCTGATACCCATCAGTTTTGGATTGATTATAACAACACTGATGCTGATCCAATTGAAATTGAATTACCCAATGTAAGTACAAATGATGGATCCACTGTAACAAAGAGAATTTGGGAAAATGGTGATGCTTGTGTTTCTGTTGTTGAACTGAGAGTGAATGGAGGAGATCATGATTGGCCAGGGTGGTCTGGAAATATGGATATTAATTCTGATGATGAGATATGGAATTTTGTATCCCAATATTCAATTGATGGTTTAATTGAAAATTGCGGCTTATCAAATAGTGAGTTTGATAATATTGATGAACTTATATATTTTCCAAATCCAGTTACTAATCAAATTCAAATTATTAACGATTCAAATTATAAAAATTTAATTATTGCTGATTTGAACGGAAAAACAATTATTGAATATCAAATTAATAGTGGTATCAACACACTTGATATCTCTTTTTTAAAACCTGCTTCATATATATTAAATGTTGGTGAAAAAAGTTATAAAGTAATTAAGAAATAAAAATAAAAAGATTAAGTAGCAACAATTAAATTGTTTCCTTCAATACTTGTTGAGTAGCATGGCAACGCATTTCCCCCTGTACAAGAACTATTATATGTATTCCCGTGCTCATTGCATCTAAAAATATTACCCTGAACTAACTCCCATCTATTTCTTACCCCATTGTGGGGGCAAAAATTTGTATAAGCTTGAATATGGTCATTGCTAATTCTTAAAAAAAGCATATTTAATCCGATGCTATTTCCATTCATCCAACCACCCACTGTGTTTAAATTAGAAAAATTACCGTTTGTTAAATCAATTGTAAAAACACCTTCTTGGGATGTATAGCCAATTTCCCCATTGTCAACATCATAATTTTCATCAGAGTCATCTGTTGAGCAAGATTCAATAAATGATAGACCAAAAAATGCAAATGCAACAGTTGGACAAACTTTTTTTAAAAAATCTCTTCTTGTATTTGTTATTTTATTTTTTTTCATAATTAAAAAACTCTTAAAATATTAAATCCAAAGAAAAAATCCCCAGCACTCCAATCTCCCTCTGCATCTAACAAAACAGACACGTCATCAATGGTTTGGGTATTTGAAAATAAAAGTTGAAATACATGACCTCCCGTTTCAATATCTACACCTATGCTTAAAACATCCTTGTAAGGAGATATTTTCAATCTATTAACATAATGATTGTACTCAAAGTTTAAAGACGTTCTCTTGTTAAATTTGTATCTAGATCCAAAGGAAACCGTATAGTTTTCTTTTTGTTCATATGTGATAAATAAAATTTCCCCATTTTCAAATAAAGGGATGATGTCATTATAATTTCTAATTGCAATGGAGGGAGAAATTTGAACAGAAAATTTTTCAGATAAAGCAGTGGAGAATAATAATTGAGTAAAAAATAGGGATCTTTCTGAAAAACTTACATCTAGGCCTTGTGCAAAAAAACCAGATGAATTGTAATTAAAGCTGGTATAATTTGAAATATTCAGAGGAAAGTTTGAAGACTGCTCTGAAATTTTAAACTTTAAGCTTGACGAGTATATTTTTTTTAATGATTCTCTACTGATCCCAATTTGAATGTTATCATTCAGCCCATACATTAATTCAATTTTAGTATTTGCATAATCAAGTCCAAATAGAGTTCTAATTCCATCTTTTACAGTTCCGAATCTGTGGGATACATACAAATACAATTCATCTTTATTTGACTGTTTGGTTGATTGATTATTAATTATTTTGTGAGCTTTGAATGCAGAAATAGTAAATTCAGTATTGGTTTTATCATCAATATCATACAATAAATCAGTTTGACTAAAGCAATTTATATACATAAAAAATATAAATACTATGATTTTCTCAGTTTTGTAATTCATAGTTATAATTTAAATTAATTTTAACAACCTCATCAATTTTCATAAAAACCACTTTTGGAATTTTAACGTTATAGTCACTTAGTTTGATTGAAAAGCTAGAAGTTAAATTTAACACATTTTCGATTTTTTTTATTTTTCCAAGGGTAATAATATCCTTTGTTACACCTTTAATAGTCAATTGTCCATTTATAATTATATCCATAAAATTTTCATCAACCAAACTATAATCAAATATTTCAGTATTATCGTCAAATGCTGAGCCTTTTGAAATTTCAATATTTCCAGAAAAAGTTGATTTAGGATATTTGTAACTTTCCAAATAATTTTCATTAAAATGTTCTTGCATTAATCCTAGCCGAAACTCAAAATCTTTAATTTTTATTAGCGCAGCAATATTCCCATTAGAAACATCAATTGCGGAAATTGAAGAATTATTTTTTGCTTTGATCGGTTCAAAGGCAGCCTTTGAGCCATCAAATTCCGTAATTCCAGTTTTGGTATAGTATTTCTGAGCAGAAATTGTAATTGAAAAAAGTAAAAAAAAGTTAAATATGTAAAGTTTCATAGGCAAACTTGAAATTTTCAATTTTTGTACCAAATATTTTTAATTTAGCTAAAGTTAGTAAATAAAAATTATGAATAAAGTTTTTGTAAGTGGTGGTTCAGGATACATTGCTTTGCATACAATAATACTTTTATTACAGAAAAATTACTTTGTGGTCACATCTGTGAAAGATAAAGATAAAATTGCACTGGTTAAAAAATGTCTTAAACAGAATAATATTGATATTTCAAGAATTGAATTTCATATACTGGATTTAATCTCAGATCAAGGATGGGATGATGCATTAGAAGGTTGTGAATATGTACTTCATATGGCCTCACCAGTAATTCCTGGAAATGTAGAAATGGATCTTTTAGTTAAGCCAGCGGTGGAGGGAATGACTAGGTGTTTAAATGCAGCTATAAAAAATAAAGCTAAAAAATTTGTTTTGACGTCTTCTTACGCCGCTATTTACGGAAATTCAAAAAATACATTTAGTGACGATGATTGGACTGATTTAAATAGAAAAGATTTAATGCCATATGAGATCAGTAAAACTAAATCTGAAATGGGAATGTGGGAAATAGTAAATAATTCTAAATATCAAATTGATGCTTGTTCCATTAATCCTGTTATGGTTCTAGGGCCGTCAATATCTGGAGTTGTTAGTATGTCAAATAAACAAGTTTTGAATAGGCTTTTACAATTACCTTTTATTCCAAAGATTAGTCTTCCTATCGTTGGTGTGAGAGATGTTGCTAGTGCTCATCTGATGGCAATGGAAAATAAAAAAAGTAAAGGTAGAAGGTTTTTAATTTCAGAAAAAACAGTTGATTTAATACATATAGCAAAAATCTTAAAATCTAATAACCTCAATGTCTCAACACTAGTTGTTCCTAATTATGTCGTTAGATTTTTATCTTTTTTTGTACCTAGCTTAAGAGCAATTGCCAAAAGATTAAACAAAACTGAGCTTTTAGAAACTAAAAATGCAAAATCAATTCTTGGTTTTTACCCGGAGAGTGTTGATTCAGAAATTGTTGAGTCGATTCAACAAATACATTCTAAAAAATAAGTAGTATATTTGTAATGTGTTGACTTGCCAATAGGCAAGTTGTTTTACCAATGAAAGCTTTCCTTTTGGGGAGCTTTTTTATTATAATTTTCGAAAACGTTTTCGAAGACTATTAAAAACAACTAATAAATATTTAACCAATAAATATTTTCATTGAAAATCTTTTAAAGAATATTGAAAAACATTAACAAATAATCATTTTTAGGTTTTTGATAAAATTCTAAAAAAATATCCATTAATTTTATATTAAATTAATGACATTAAACTAACTGATGCTATGAAAAATATTGTCTCACTTTTGTTTGTTTACTTTTCCTTTCTTTTAGGGTTTCATGCTCAAGATCTTTCAGGATCAATAGTTGATGCTGATAATGGAGAGCCTCTAGCTGGGGTCAATATTGTTGTTGAAGACCAAAATGAAGGATCCGTTTCAGATCTTAATGGTAAATTTAACATTGAAAACTTTGAATCAGGTTCTACTCTGGTTTTTAGTTATGTTGGTTATAAAACATTACGTTTAAAAATATCTAGTGAAAATTTTCTGGATTTTAAAAACATCAATGTCTCTTTAGAAAATGATCTCAGCGAATTAGATGAAATAGTAGTTATTGGATATGGTTCTCAAAAACTAAGTGACATTTCAGGAGCCGTTTCCACTGTGAATAATGATGCTATAGAATCAGTGACACCTGTGAGAGTAGAAGACGCATTACAGGGTCAGGCATCTGGTGTCAATATTATTTCAAGTGGATCACCTGGTTCCAAGCCAACTGTTTTGATTAGAGGTATAACATCTTATGCAGGAAATGATCCATTGGTTGTGATTGATGGAGTTTCCGCCAGTATTGATGATTTGAATTCGGTTAATCCAAATGATATTAAAAGTGTAAATATTCTTAAAGATGCAGCTTTAGCATCAATATATGGTGTCAAGGGTGGAAGTGGAGTTATAGTTATTACTACAAAGACTGGTAAAAGAAATTCGAAAACTTCATTTAATATATCAACATCAACTGGTTTTCAAGAGGTTGTTAAAAAAATTGATGTATTGAATGCTGCTGAGTACGTGGCAATTTTAAATGAGGCAAGCGTGAATTCAGGACAAGGAATTGTATTTCCTGATATTTCAGGCTATGGACTTGGAACTAATTGGCAAGATGAGATTCTCAATGATGCTCCAATTGTGAATCATTCAGTTAGTGCCTCAGGCGGAAGTGAAAATACATCTTATTATGTATCTGCCTCTTACACTGGTCAAGAAGGAGTTATTGGTGACGGAGATAAATCTTTTTTTAATAGAACTAGTTTTACAACCAATATTGATACCGATTTAAATGAAAAAACTAAGTTAATTGTAAATACAAATTATTCTAATATCAAGGGAAAAAGTCTTCCTGAAAATGGAATCACAAGTGTTCTCTCTAATGCGTTAAATTTTGATCCGACGGTCAATCCATACAAAGAGTCTGAGTCACTGCTAGGATCTGATGGAGCAACGTTATTTCAAGAACATTCCTCTCAAAATGGATCATTTGGAACAAGTGAGACCATAACTCAAGAAATTATTAATCCATTAGCTCAAATATACAATACGTACAATCAAAATAAAGTGAATAAGTTTACCGGAAAAATTGAGCTTCAATATGATTTAATCGAAGATCTTAAAGTTACCTCTAGATTTGGTTATACGTATGTTGATATTTATGATAAATCATTCGTCCCACTTCAGTTTTATGGAATTGGACATAATCAAACAAATTCCGAGCCTGATTTATCCCCAATAGTTTCAATCGATAGTGAAGGGAATTCTACATCAACACACAATAGGGTAACTGAGGGTCATACAAATTATTTCACATACACATATGAGTTTTATGGAAATTATGATTTTTCCATTAATGATCTACATAACTTTCAAACAGTTGCTGGATTTTCCATCGGAGAAAGTAAAGGCGGTAATATCTCCGCTACTAATGAAGATGTTCCATTTAACTCATGGGCTTATGCTGATGTGAGTGCAGCAACTGGAAATGCACTTCAGCAAACTTCTGGTTCCTGGCAGTATGTAAACAGAAATTTATCCTACTTCTCAAGACTTCTATATGACTATGATGAAAAATATTACGCTTCATTAACTGCAAGAATCGATGGATCAACATCTTTTGGTAGTAATAATAAATTTGGATTTTTCCCGTCAGCTTCTTTTGGTTGGGTTGTTTCCAAAGAAGAATTTTTTGAAAATATTCCTATTGACTTTCTTAAATTGAGGGCTAGTTACGGTTCACTGGGAAATGATAATATTAGCCCACAATTTGCTTTAATTTCCACTTTTCCAAGTTATGTATTAAACGGAAATATTATTTCAGGATCATCACTTGGATCGATTCCAAATGATGATGTTTCATGGGAAAATCAGGTGCAGACTAATATTGGAATTGACACAAGATTTTTTGGAAATAAGCTGTCATTAACTTTAGATTATTTTCAAAAAACGGTTGATGATTTGTTATTTAGCCCAAACTTATCTCTATATCTGGGTACTCCATCTTTTCCAACTACAAATATTGGTAGCACTAAAAGTTCTGGAATTGATGCAAATATTTCATTCAATACAAATATTGCCGCTTTAACAATTGCTTCAAATTTAAACTTTACCACAGCAAGCAATGAGGTGGTATCAATTAATAACGGAGATAAATATATTTGGGGAGCAGGTTACGGCATTCCTTACAGACCAATTGTAAGATTTGAAGAAGGGTTTTCTCCTGGGTATTTTTATGGATATGTAACCGATGGATTATTTCAAAATCAGTCAGAAATTGAAAATCACGCATCTCAAAGTTTAAATGGTACATTCCCTGGGGATATAAGATTTGTAGATCTTAATAATGATGGAATGATAAATGATTCCGACCGAACAAAAATCGGAGATCCCTTTCCAGACTTTACAATAGGCTGGAATTTAAATTTAGATTATAAATCTTTTGATTTGAGTGTCTTTACATATGCATCGGTTGGGAATGACATATATAGAGCCTATGAAAGAAATTTAAGTTATACAAACAGATTTGCTTCTGTATTAGAAAGATGGACTGGAGCTGGGACAAGTTTTGAGGAACCTAGGGTAACTTTTATTGATTCTAATAATAACAATCGCGCTTCTGATAGATATATCGAGGATGGCAGCTATTTGAGAATAAAGAATATTCAATTAGGTTATTCTTTATCTGACTCGTTTGTTGAAAAATTAGGATTTAGTCAAATCAGGGCCTATATGCAGGTTAAAAATGCATTAACATTAACTGAGTACTCTGGATATGATCCAGAAATTTCAGTTGGGGGTGTTCTTAATACAGGAATAGATTACGGAACATATCCTCAACCAAGGATTTGGTCTTTAGGGATGAATTTTAAATTTTAAATTAATACATAATGAATAATTTTAAAAATATTTTTGTTTATAGTTTACTTATTTTAAGCCTAAATAATTGTACTGATCATGTAGATTATGAGGCAATCGAAAATTATGCAATAACCGCTGAAGTATATTTTCAGCAAGAGTCGGATTATGAGGCTGCACTGGTAGGAACGTATGATCCATTACAGTGGATGTTTTTTAATATACAAATAGGTGCAATTGCATCAGATTTATCTCTATGTGGTGGAGAAAGCGCTAGTGATTATTTAGGTCTTCAGGAAATTAATAGTATGACACACTACCCTGAAAATGATGTATTGTCAAATGTCTGGAGATGGTTATATGAAGGTGTAAACAGAGCAAATTACATGGAAGAAAATAAGTCAAATATTCAATTTGACGGAAAAGAATCAATGTATGGTGAAGTATACTTTTTACGTGCTTACTACTATTTTCAACTTATAAAATTCTTTGGAGATGTTCCGCTTTTTACTGATGTTAGGCTAACGGCAGGAGATTCAGGAAGTTTATCTAGATCAGCTGCTAGTCTTGTTTATGAGCAAATAGAATTAGATTTACAAAATGCAATTTCAGTTTTGCCAGCATCTCAATCAGAGCAGGGAAGAGTAAATAAATTTACCGCATATGCTTTACTTGGAAAGGTTTTGTTATACCAAGAAAAATTTGCAGAGTCTGCTCAAGCTTTTGATCAAGTCATTGGTGTCTACTCATTAGTGTCTGACTATGGTAGTCAATTTTTAAGATTTGGAGAAAATGGACCAGAATCTATATTCGAAATTCAATATACAAATCAATCCAATTGGTACGATTGGAATTGTATACAATGTAGTGAAGGAAATTATGGAATTATAATGAATGGACCTAGGGGTTGGTCAGGCCCAGAATATGCTCAAGGGTGGAGTTTTAATGTCCCTACTGAAGAATTTTTTAATTCTTTCGCAGAGGGTGATACTAGAAGAGATGCAACAATTTTGGATATTCAGTCATTTGCTGATCAGACAGGATCATCATATACTGAGGGATATGATCATACAGGGTATTTCAATAATAAATATATTCCACGTGCGGGTGAGTCTGGAGGCCAAATAGAATTAAATTACTTAACAAATTACAGGATAATTAGATATGCTGATGTTTTGTTAATGGCAGCAGAAGCGTTAAACAGAGGTCAAATTGATGATGCTACAGCTCTTCAATATTTAAATCAGGTAAGAGCAAGGGCATTTGGAAGTTCAGACAATAATTTGAATGTTTCAGGATCTGCATTAACAGATGCCATATGGCTTGAGAGGAAATATGAATTGGCTCTTGAGGGACACAGGTTTTTTGATTTAGTCAGAACTGGTCAAGCATCATCTACCATCGCAGGATTTATTTCCGGTAAACATGAAGTTTTTCCAATCCCACAGCAAGAAATTGATATTTCAGGCTTAGAACAAAACCCTAGTTATTAAATAATAAACATAAAAATGAAAAAATCATTATACTTAATTAAAACTTTATTACTCTCATTATTGCTCATTGGGTGTGTAGAGGAAAAAAATGAAAATTATGATTTCATTCAGACAATAAGTGACCCACAGAATATAAGTGCTGAAATATATGTTGATGAAAATACAGGAACTGTTTCAGTTACACCAATGGGTGAAGGTGTGGTTTTATATGAAATTAATTTTGGAGAGGATTCCGCTGAAATTGAATTGGTAGACCCAGGGGAAAGTGTTGATCATTCCTACTTAGTTGAGGGAATTTATACAATAACTATCTCAGGATATGGTTTGAATGGATCTGTTGTTCAGGCTAGTTATGAGGTTGATATTCCATTTATTGTTCCTGAAAGTTTGGTCATACAAAACTTTGAGAATGGAGTTTCTTTGAACACTTTTTCCTTTGGAGGAGCAAGTTCAGGAATAATTGTAGCAAATCCAGATCCCTTTGGTGAAAACACAACTGCAAATGTATTGGAGTTCAGTAAGGCTGAAGGAGCTGAGGTATGGGCTGGTATGGGATTTACTATTGATGTTTTAGAATTTGATGATCAAACGAGTTTTCAATTAAAATCCTATTCTCCCGAAGTTGGAAAGGTAATTAAGGTTAAACTTGAAACAGTACAAGGCAACGTTGCAGGATTAACTCACGAGGTTGATGTTGTAACAACTGTTGCTAATGAATGGGAAACTTTAGTATATGATTTTTCAGAAGCACCAGATCTTGAATATGTTTCATTTATCGTATTTTATGATTTTGGAAATACAGCCGGAGGAACTTACAGGCTTGATGAAATTCAATTAATTGATTAATTAATATTTAAATTATGAGAAGATTAAAATTTTTATTTGTGTCCATATTAATGGTTAGTTTTTTTGGATGTGAACAAGATGATTATGAGTTTGGAGATATTCAAAGTCCAACCAATTTAGTTATTACAGCTGATATACTGGGTGCAGATGATGATAATCCATTTGGAGATGGAAGCGGATATGTGACATTTACAGCTGTTGCTGATGATGCAATTTCTTATAAATTCACAATTGCAGGTGTTGAATATTTAGCATCAGGCGGCATTCTTACTCACAGATTTACAACAATTGGCACTTTCATATATGATGTTGAGGTTTTAGCATCTGGAACAGCGGGAATTATGTCAAATGGAGCTATTTCTGTTGAGGTTTTATATTCTTTTGAACCTCCAGCAGAGCTTTTAGAAGATTTAACAAGTGGAAGTTGGAGAGTTATGGCCGAGGCCCCAGGACATTTAGGTGTTCATGCAGCAAATACTTTTCATGATGGAGTGAATACTTTTCCCTCGTGGTATAGTGCTGCACCTTTTGATAAATCTGAAACGGGAATGTATGATGACAGGATAACATTTAATGCTGATGGTACTATGGATTATGAAGCTTTTGATTATATTTTTGGTAAAGATGTGCCCTTGGAAGCAGATTTTTCTGGAAACCAGGGTTTAGAAGCTGTTGATGGTGAACACCCTTTTTATCCAATTGAAGATTTTACATCAAACTGGTCAATTTCTGAAGCTGATGGTTATTTGGTAATTAATTTTACTGGAAATGGTTTTGCTGGTTTTTATGTTGGTGGAAGTCATTCATATACTATTACTTATCAATCATCAACCGAGATGTATTTAAAGACCATTGGGTTTGATAATAATGCCTGGTATATAAAGTTGACAAATCAGTAATTTTTTATAAATTGTTTGGTTTACTTTTCATTTAATCTAGCTCATATTTTATATTTGCACTTATTCAGTATGAAATATATTATCACAACTATATACACTCTATTAATTTTGATGTCATGTTCTTCTGATTCCTCAAATGATGAAAATGGACAATCAAATATACCTGACCCTATTTATCCATCTGATTTAACATTAGATGTTACAATTATAGGAGAGTCCTCTGATTTTCCAAATGGGGATGGATCAGGTGAAATCATTTGTTTTGCTAGTGCAACAGATGCAATAAACTATGAATTTCGGTTTGGAGCGGGAAATGTAATTGAATCTCAAAACGGACAAGTACAATTTTCATTTTCAGAGCCTGGCCTACAATCTAGAACAATTTATGTTTATGCATATTCAGTTACGGGACATTACCTAAGTACTTCTATCTCTTTTGATTTATATGTAGATGACCAAGATCAGTCTACAGCCACTTGGTCTGAAGAATTTAATTATACTGGATCAATAAACGGAAATATTTGGACAGCTGAAATCGGAAATGGAAATAATGGATGGGGAAATGGGGAATCCCAATTTTATACAGCAGATCCGGAAAATGTAAGAGTTGAAGACGGAGTATTGAAGATTACTGCTAAAAGAGAAAACTTAGCTGGATATAATTTTACATCCTCAAGAATTATTAGCAAAGATAAATATGAATTTAAATATGGAAGAGTTGATATTAAGGCCAAATTACCAACTGGGGTTGGCACTTGGCCAGCATTGTGGATGCTTGGGGCTAATTTCAGTGAAGTGGGATGGCCTGAATGTGGTGAAATTGATATTATGGAGCATTGGGGGCATGATCCAACAGTCATTGCTGGATCGATCCACACCCCTATGAGCCATGGAGACACCTGGACTGATGGACATACAATTGTAAATGACTATGATCAAGAATTTCATATTTACTCAATTGATTGGAATCAAAACAGGATACAATTTTTTGTAGATGATGTGTTATATTATACATATAATCCAAATCCAAAAAATGATGAAAACTGGCCGTTTGATCAAGATGCATTTTTCATTCTTAATGTAGCTATGGGCGGTCACTGGTTTGATATAGATCCAAATTTTATTGAATCAACTATGGAAGTTGATTATATCAGAGTTTATCAGTAAATTTAAATTTTATACTATTATTTATATGAAACAAGTTTTTACTTTTTTTGCTTTTATTTTCTTTTCATATTCGTGTAATAATGAAAAATCTAATACTATTACCTTCTCATCAATTGAAATTGACCAGAAAGTTGATTCAATTATTAGTTTAATGAATTTAGATGAAAAAGTTGGACAAATGACACAAATTGATCAAAGGTTTCTTGATACAATTTCTGATATATCAACTTATACTATAGGTTCTCTGTTAAGCGGCGGTGGTTCTACACCTAAAATAAATAAACCTGATGAATGGTTAAAAATGTATAACAGATATCAAAAAGAAGCAATGAACTCTAGATTAAAGATTCCACTAGTTTATGGAATTGATGCTGTACATGGACATAATAACGTAGTTGGAGCAACCATTTTCCCACATAATATCGGTTTAGGGGCTACTAGAAATGAAGAGTTAGTCACTGAAATTGGTAAAGCAACTGCGATTGCAGTAAATGCAACAGGAATAGATTGGACATTTGCCCCTTGTTTAACAAACCCTAAAGACTACAGATGGGGTAGAACATATGAAGGATTTTCTGATGATCCAAAATTAGTTGCAAGATTAGGGGTTGCATCAATAAAGGGTATTCAAGATAAAAGTATAAGTAACGGTAAAAGTGTTATTGCATGTGCAAAACATTTTATCGGGGATGGCAACACCGAGTTTGGAACAGGAATGAATGGTTTAGTTGACAGAGGTGATGTGAAAATGTCATTAGATTCTCTAAGAAAAGAATTAGTTCCTAAATATCAGGAATCAATTGATGCAGGAGTTATGACAGTTATGGCATCATATAATATGTGGAATGGTATTAGATGTCATGCAAGTAAAGAATTATTAACTGATCTTTTAAAAGATGAAATGGGTTTTCAAGGATTTGTAGTTTCAGATTGGGAAGCTATCGATCAAATACCTGGGGATTATAAGTCTGATATAGAAATTTCAATAAATGCTGGAATTGATATGGTAATGGTTTCAGGTGAAGGTCAACCATACAAAAAATATATAAGACTTTTGAAAGAGAATGTTAATGAAGGGTTAATCTCAATGGAAAGAATTGATGATGCAGTTTCACGGATTTTAAAAGTTAAGTTATTAAGTGGTTTGTATGAAAATCCGTTTGTTGAAAATGATAGATTAAATTTAATTGGTTCTGATAAACACAGAAATTTAGGTAGGCAAGCTGTTAGAGAAAGTATAGTAGTATTAAAGAATGATGGGATGTTACCAATTTCTAAAAATATAAATAATTTAGTTGTTGCTGGAAGAGGGGCTGACAATATTGGGATGCAATGTGGAGGATGGTCTATAGCTTGGCAAGGAGGTCAGGGCAGGATTACAAAGGGAACATCTATTTTAGAGGGTATAAAAAAGACAGTTGCTAACAATACAAATCTGGTATATTCAATTGATGGTAAAGGCGTTGACAACTCAAATGGTGAAGTTGCTATAGTAGTCATAGGTGAAGACCCCTACACTGAATGGTTTGGAGATGTTGAAAAAGTTGAAATTAATAATGAAGATTTAAAAACAATCCAAAGACTTAAATCTAAAGGATACAGAGTAATGGTTTTGTTAATTTCTGGAAGGCCCATGAATATTTCTAACCACATTGATGGCTGGGACGGTTTTGCATCACTTTGGCTTCCTGGAACTGAAGGTATTGGAGTTTCTGATATATTGTTTGGTGATTATAGTTCAACTGGAAAACTTTCATTTCCATGGCCTATTCAGGTTGAAGATGGTGCACTTTCAAGTTATGATAAAATTCTTTTTGATAGAGGATATGGTTTATAGACTTATCAAAATAAATTATTGAAATTAATACTTAGTTAATTTTGATGTTTTGATTATTCGGAGTTTAATTTATTGAATTAATGACTACTTTAAAAGAGCTCGCAAAAGAACTTAATGTATCAGTTTCTACTGTTTCTAAGGCACTGAATAACAGTTCAGAAATAAGTCAGCAGACCATAGAAAAGGTAAAAAAGCTAGCTACCGAAAGGAATTATAGTCCTAATAAAATAGCATTAAGTTTAAAAAATAATAGAACTTTAACTATTGGAGTAGTTATCCCAGATATATTAAATAGGTTCTATGCTACTGTTCTAAATGGGATTCAAGAATCAGCAGATCATCATGGATATGATATTATAACTTTCACTACAAAAGAGTCTTTGGTAAAAGAGATGGACAGTTTACAGATTTTGTCAAGAGGCACTGTTGATGGTATTATAATTGCTATCTCTGAAGAGACAATCAACAAAAACTATTTTAATCACCTTAAAGAGTTTTCTTTGAAAAATATTCCTCTCGTGATGTTCGATAGAGTTACTGACAAAATTAATTGTGATAAAGTTATAATTGATGATTTTCAAACCATATATGATGAGGTTGTAAATTTATACAACCAAGGTAGAAGAAAAATCGGTTTTATTACAACCATTCATGACTTAAACGTTGGTAAATTCAGAGCAAATGGATTTAGAAAAGCCTCCTTTGATCTCTTTGGATCCTTTGATAAAAATCGAATACTTAAGATTTCAAAATTAGAGGATAAACATTTAAAAATCAAAAATTTCCTGCAGAAGACTAGAGTTGATTCGGTAATTTCAGCAGATATTGTTTGTGGAGTAATAACTATAAATATTGCAAGAAGTTTAGGTTTAAGCATTCCTGATCAACTTTCTGTTGTAGGATTTGGAGATAATACAATCTCCGACTACTCATCACCAAGATTATCTGCAATTGAGCAAAATGGTAATCAAATTGGCTCTAGATCTGTAGACCTGTTAGTGGATAGAATGAATTCAAAGTGGTTTGGACTTAATAAAAACTCTAATGTATTTTCAACTGAGATAATACCCACAAATTCAATTCCTGGAGAATCAAAAGATAACACTCAAGTTTTCTAAAAACAGTTTTATATATATTACCAAATATATAACTGTAATTAGACTTTTGGTAAAGCCTGAAATAATAAATCCTAGAAAAACTCCAAATGCAGATTTCAAAGATTTTTTAAAGTTTTTATTTAAAATCATTTCCCCTGTTATAGAACCAATCAATGCTCCGATAAATATTCCGAATGGAGCAAAAAATAAACCTAGAATTATTCCAATTGATGCTCCTATAATCCCATATCTACTTGCCCCGAATCTTTTTGAAGTGTAAATAGGAATTATATAATCTAAAATAAATATTCCAATAGCAATAATTAAACAAATTATAATAAGTTTACCACTAACCTCAACACCACTTATATTACTGAAAATAAATAATCCAACCCATGAGCTTAATGGACCCGGTAAAACTGGTACAATACTACCTATAATTCCTATTATCATCAAGGTAAAAGAAATGATAAGTAAAAATATATCCATTTTGAATTTAAAATTCTTTAAATAAATCAATTAACTTTATGAAAATATTGAATTATTATTTAAGTGAATAAAGTTTTTTATTTATTTTTTTTCATCATCTTTTTTTCATGTGAATTTCAAATTCAAAAAAAGATTTCTGCTGATAAATATCTAGAACAAGAACTTAAAACAATCGATTGGAACTCCGTTGATGAATTACCTTTATTTGATAGCTGTTTAAATTCTAATTTAGAAAAGCAAAAATGTTTTGTGTCAAATTTTTCAGACCTGTTAAAAAAAAATTTAGTTGACAATAATTTTATTTTAAATAGAACACTTGTTGATACGGTTTACTTTAATTTAAAAATTGATAAATTAGGAATTGTTTCATATGGAAATATTGTAATTGACAAAGAGTTAACTAAATATAAAAGTGCAATTGAAACTGCTTTGAATATTACAATTGAAAATTTACCAAAAGTTTACCCAGCACTAAAAAGGGGCCAGCCCGTTGATGTAGAATTTAATTTTCCCTTATTAATATCAACAGAAATGTAATGGATGAAAAAATTATTTTAGGAATAGACCCAGGAACAACAATAATGGGCTTTGGATTAATAAAAATAAAAGATAAAAAAATGTCTTTGATATTGATGAATGAATTAAACTTGACAAAATATAAAGATCATTATCTAAAATTGAAATTAATATTTGAGAGAACTATTTCGCTGATTGAGTCCTATAACCCAGATGAGATTGCAATTGAGGCACCTTTCTTTGGGAAAAATATTCAAAGTATGCTTAAGTTAGGAAGAGCTCAAGGAGTAGCTATGGCTGCTGGACTTGTCAGAGAAATTCCAATTCAGGAATACTCTCCAAAAAAAATAAAAATGTCAATTACTGGAAATGGAAATGCTAGTAAAGAGCAGGTAGCAAAAATGTTACAAAGTCTTCTAAAAATTGAAAAACTTCCAAAAAATTTAGATTCAACTGATGGTTTGGCAGCAGCAGTTTGTCATTTTTATAATTCACAAAATAGTTTTGGAGAAAAAAAATATTCTGGGTGGACAAGTTTTGTTAAAAATAACCAGAAAAAAATTAGATAGTCATCGCTAGTATTTATATTCATATTCCATTTTGCAATAAGGCTTGTCATTATTGTGACTATCATTTTTCCACTTCCCTGAAATTAAAAAGTGTATTGATAGATTCAATTGTAAAAGAAATCGGATTAAGAAAAGATGAAATTAAAACAAAAATTGAATCGATTTATTTTGGTGGTGGAACTCCTTCTCTTTTAAGTAAAGAGGAAATTAATTTAATTCTATCAAAAATTCGTAATTCTTTCAATGTCTCAAGTAAAGTTGAGTGCACGTTAGAGTGTAATCCAGAAAATGTAAATATTAATATTATTAATGATTGGAAAAATCTTGGAATCAATAGAGTTAGTTTAGGAATTCAATCATTTAATGATAACTCATTGCAATTAATGAATAGATCACACAATTCATCAAAGGCATTTACTTCTTTAGAATTACTGAAAAAAAATTTTAAAAATTTTTCCATTGATTTAATTTACGGAATACCACATTCAAAATTAGATGACTGGAAAAAAGCTTTGAAGATCGTTACAGACTTAGATGTTCCGCATATTTCAGCATATGTGCTAACAGTAGAGCCAAAAACCGCTTTGATTAATATGGTTGAAAAAAAACAAATTAAAAGCGTTGATGAAAAAAATCAAAGAGAACAACATATATTTGCTTATGAATTTTTAACTGAAAACGGATATGAGAATTATGAATTTTCAAGTTTTTCAAAACCTGGTTTTCAATGTAAAAATAATGTTACATATTGGACAAGAAATGAGTACATTGGTTTTGGACCGTCAGCTCACTCTTTTAACGGAACTGAAAGGAAATGGAATGTGAGTAATAACAGTATTTATATTAAAAAAATAAATGCTAATATTTTACCATTAGGATCAGAAACTTTAACCCAAAACAATATATTTAATGAGATGGTAATGGTGGGTTTAAGAAGATCATCAGGAATTAAAATTTCAGAAATTGAATCAACTTTGGGTATCTCATATATTGATTATTTAAATAAAGAAATAAAGCCAAAATTAGATGCAGGAATATTGAGAAAAAAAGATAATAGGATTACCGTGAAAAAAAACTTCAAATTTATAACTGACGGTATTGCATCCGAACTTTTTATTACGAGTTAGTTAATTCGATTTTTCTCTAAAGAATATAAAAAAGTATTGTTTATATTTGCTTTCAATTTTGCGGGCGTGGTGGAATTGGTAGACACGCTAGACTTAGGATCTAGTGCCGCAAGGTGTGAGAGTTCGAGTCTCTCCGCCCGCACAAATCTTTCTTAAATCAATGAATACTGTTGATAATTTACTTGACCTTTTGAAGCTAAAAAAAAAAGAAGATTATTTTCTTGGAATTAGTAAAACTATTGGTAGTAATAGTGTTTTTGGAGGTCAGGTTTTAGCTCAGTCATTATATGCAGCATATAGTAGTATTGATAATAGAATATTACATTCATTACACTCTTATTTTTTGGAACGAGGAGATTTAGATATACCGATAAAGTATTACGTAGATCAAATTAGAGACGGAGGTAGTTTTTCAACCAGAAGGGTTACTGCTAAACAAAAAGGCAAGACTATTTTTATAATGGCTGCATCTTTTCAAAAAAAAGAAGCTGGTCATAAATTTTACAAAAAAATTACTGACAAAATTAAACCACCAGAAGAACTTTTGACCACTTTAGAGATTAAAAAAAAGTATGGTTTATTTATGTCAAAAAAATTAAAAAGTTTTTTAAGTGTTGAAAGACCTGTAGAATTCAAGCCAATTCAAAGAACCAATCCAATTTTAAAAAAAAATATACCACCAAAATTAGACGTATGGTTTAGAATTAAAGGGGAAATTTCATTTATGACATTAGATTTAAAACAGCAAATTTTAACTTATGTTTCTGATTACAATATTTTATCAACAACCCTATTTCCGCATTTAACAAAAGCTGATTTCTCCAATACAATTATGGCAAGCTTGGACCATTCGATGTATTTTTACAGAGATTTTGATTTTTCTGATTGGTTGCTATATCGAATTGAAAGTCCCAGCACTTCCAATGCAAGAGGTTTATCAATTGGCCATATTTATAGCAGAGATGGGTTCTTAGTTGCAACAGCAATTCAAGAAGGATTAATAAGACCTTTGAAAAAATAAACTATATTAGAATATGGAGCTTGAAGGATTTGTTAGTAAAAGTTATAGGGATCATGACGATCCATTAAAATTTTCATGGTCTTCTCCAAGTAACATTGCCCTTATCAAATATTGGGGTAAAAATAAGGATCAAACACCAAGAAACTCATCAATTAGTTTTACGCTTAGTTCTTGCAATACAAAAACCAGTATTGTGTTTTCTAAAATTGAAAAACAAATAGATGCTGTAAACTTTACCATTTCTTACGATGGGAATATTAAAAATGATTTCAGACCGAAAATTGAAAAATATTTTGCATCTATAATTAAATATTGCCCTTATTTATTAAATTATAACCTTGAAATAAATACAAAAAACACTTTCCCTCATAGCAGCGGAATAGCTTCTTCAGCTAGTGGAATGAGCGCCTTGTCATTGTGTATAATGAGTTTCGAAAAAGAAATAAGTGAAGAACAGTTTTCTACTGATTTCTTTTTTTTAAAAGCATCTTTTTTATCAAGAATTGGGTCAGGAAGTGCCTGTAGAAGCATCTATGGTGGCTTTAATATTTGGGGAAAACATAAAGATTTTGAACAAAGTTCTGATCTATATTCTTTACCAATTAATCAATCCATTGCTCAAGAATTTCAAAAATTTCAGGATACTATTTTAATTGTAGATGAAAACCAAAAAGATGTTTCAAGTTCAGCTGGCCATAGTTTGATGGACAATCACCCATTTTCTATGGATAGGTATGAGATTGCATATAAAAATACATCTGCTTTAAAGATAATTTTAGAGAAAGGTGATCTGTTTGCTTTCTGTGAACTTGTAGAGAAGGAAGCTATGATGCTTCACTCGTTAATGATGACCAGTCATCCATCCTATATCTTAATGAAACCTGAAACGTTAGAAATTATTGATGAAATTAAATCTTTCAGAAATGTGAATAAAGTTCCTGTTTGCTTCACTTTAGATGCAGGTGCTAATGTACACGTTTTATATCCTGAAAAATATTCTAAATCTGTTTTAGAGTTTATCATTTCAAAACTTTCCAAATATTGTTTTCAGGGAAAATTCATAACGGATCATGCAGGGAAAGGTCCCAAGAAAATCTAAATTTGTATATTTGCTCTGATGAAAGGCCCATTGTTTTATTCAAAAATTCTTCTTTTTGGTGAGTATGGAATCATAGAAGATTCTAAAGGTTTATCTATCCCATATAATTTTTTTAATGGTGCCTTAAAGTTTTCCAAAGGCGAGACAAAAGACTCAAAAAAATCTAATAAAATTTTACTTAAATTTCATAAGTATCTTTCTGAAATTAATGATCTACATTTAGATCTAAGTAAATTTGAAAAGGACCTAAAGGAGGGAATATATTTTGACTCGTCTATTCCACAGGGATATGGGGTTGGAAGTAGTGGCGCTATTGTTGCGGCAGTTTATGACAAGTATGCGTTAAATAAGATTAAAATTTCTGAAAATTTAAACAGAAACAAATTGGTGGATTTGAGAAATATTTTCTCTAAAATGGAATCCTTTTTCCACGGAAAATCCTCTGGTCTTGACCCGTTAAATAGCTATTTAAGTATTCCTATTTTAATTGAATCTAAAAATAAGATTGATGTCACCGGGATCCCTATTGAGAAAGTAAACGGAGAGGGTGCTATATTTCTTATAGATAGTGGCAAAATGGGTTCCACCGCTTCAATGATAGAGATTTTTATGAAAAAAATGAAAGATGAAGGTTTTCGTAAAATGATAAATGTAAAGTTCATAAAGTATACCAATAGTTGTGTTGATTCTTTTATAAAGGGTGATTTGAAAAATTTATTTAAAAACACGAAGATTCTTTCCAGAATTGTTTTTGAAAACTTCAAGCCTATGATTCCAAATAAATTTCATAAAATTTGGAAAACAGGAATTGAAAGTGGTTCCTATTTCTTAAAACTTTGTGGATCAGGTGGTGGTGGTTATATTCTTGGTTTTGCACCAAATATTGAAAAGGCAAAAAAAGATCTTAAGGGATATAATTTAGAGGTAGTTTATAGATTTTAGATATGCCATCGTCAGATAAAAATAATTTGACGCTATCAAAAATTTTGGGGGCTTTATATGTAGTTAGGATTCATAATATTTTTCTAATTGTATTAGCACAATATTTTACTTCAATATTTATTTTAAGTAGCACTGAAAGCTGGAAAATAATTTTTGATAAAAATCTATTTTTAGTCATATTATGCTCCACCATATGTATAATTTCAGGCTTTATTATAAATGATTATTACGATACAAAAAAAGATAGTATTAATACCCCAATTAAATTTAAACTAGGGGAATCAATCGACGATAAAACAAAGCTCTTTCTTTATTTTTTTCTAAACCTTTTAGTTGTACTAGTATCCTCATTAATTTCTGTAAGGGCAATATTATTTTTTAGTGTTTATGTTTTCTTTATTTGGCTTTATTCCCATAAATTAAGAAAGCTTGTTTTTATTGGAAATTTGTTTTACTCAATTTTAACAATAACTCCTTTTTTTGCAATATTACTTTACTTTAAGAAAATTGAATTCATAATAATAGCTTATGCATTATTTTTATTTTTTATTCTTCTCTTGAAGGATATTGTAAAAGACATGAAAAATATAAAAGGAGACTTTTCAGCAAATCATAAAACTATTCCAGTTGTGTTTGGGGAGTCTTTTGCCAAAACATTAATATCATTGCTCTCGACAATAAATATTTTCTTAATTCTTAATTTATTTTTAAACTTCAATTCAGGCATGATGTACTTTTATTATTTTTTAGCTTTGGCTGTAATGATATATTTTATGTTTAAACTTTACTACACAAAAACTACAACACAATACCAACATCTACACAACTTGTTGAGATTTTTGATTACTATTGGTGTATTTTCAATTGTATTGCACTAGAACAACATAGTTGGCAATATAATGTCAATAAGCATTGAACACCTTTTTTTGTACACCTTAGGTTTTTAAAATCGAACTCATTTTACAAAGGATTGATTAAACTGAGTGAATTAAAGGGATTTCTGATAAGCAAAGGATATTGGTTCAATAATAAAATAAGGATATATCCCCTTACCCAACTGTTTTTAAACTACTAATAGGGAATTAAACTTTACATAGTACCCACTTCAAAGTTGCTGTTTTCCTTTTTTTAATTAAGGGTGGTTAATAGTATGTTGCCACAAGTGTGAGTCAATCTTCTTGTTCACTTTGATCTCCATAACGATCTCTCATCATTTGAGCATATAGTTCCAAAGAGTCTAAACTCACTGAATTTAAGAGTTTATCGTACTGGCTTTCCTTTTTGAACATTTTAATCTGAATTTTCTTTTGATTAGAATCTTCTCTTCTCACAGGATCAGAGTTTCTCTGTGCATGTTTTGCCATTTTGTTTTTTTAGCCATTTTTTAAAATCATTTCATCAGATTCTGGATCTCTAGATCCATTCCATTTTAATGCATAATATTTATTTTTTTTATATGCCTCAACAACTAGATCCATTGCATCTATTATAGTTATATTTTTTTCATAATAATCTGGCATTATAACAAAATCAACTGCATCTGGATATTTTTTATAATACAGATCTAGAATTTCATTTATATTTTCATCCATATTTTTCAAGGAGTTGTAGTTTTTTTATTCTCGATTTTATCGCTCCTCTCGTTCGCTCCAATGCAATACTAATTTCATTAACAGTTTTCTTTTCACAATACATTCTTTCAAGATCGTTGTCATTTATTTCAGTCCAAAGACTCCCTGCATTTGTTTTGATTTTAGAGTATTTATTTTCTGAACCATCTTGGTAATAATTAAATTTTAATTTTTCAATTATTTTTTTCTCTAGTTGCCTAATTCTTTCCTTAGAAACACCATACAAATCTGCTATTTGTTTCAAAGACATTTTTTTCTTTAATCCTATCCCAAATCTTAATTTAAAAATCATAACATCTCTTTCACTAAGTTTTGACATGTCCACTGATAAGTTTATCGTTTGATTACTTAATTTATTTTTTATGCCTAATTCAGTATTCGGATTCAGATTATTTTTTATTATTTCAGGGTTTAATTTATATTTTTCCCGTAAAATATTTTTGATTGTAACTCGAGATCTTTGAAAGTAATTTTCAAGTTCAAATAAATCAAGACCATCATTAAATAATTTTTTTATTTTTTTGACCTCCTCTGGAACAATAGGAAAACCATGATTTAATAATTTACCTTCGTTATAGTTTGATGATCTTTTCTTTTTAACATCAATTAGATTCCCATTATAATCCTTTAAATTATTTTTATAAAACGAGTTTTCGTTCTCTAACTTAAAAAAACTTATATCATCATTCATAAAATTTAATTTACAAAAAATAAACTATTTTCGTTATAGTCTATGGGAAACGAAGCAGAAGCAAGATATAAAATTGATAAACTACTTGAGAAATCGGGTTGGAGATTCATTGATGATGAAAACGGCCCTAAAAATGTTTATGTTGAGAGTAGTACATCCAAGTCAAATTCCAAAAGGGGAAAAATTGACTACTTATTATTGGATAACTACAGCAAGCCATTAATTGTTATTGAAGCAAAACATGATGAGATGGATCCATATGCAGCCAAAGAACAAGCAAGGGATTATGCACATCATCAAAATGTAAGATTTGTAATACTTTCCAATGGGGAAAAACACTATTGGTGGGATATTGAATCGGGTGATCCAGAATTAATAACAGCCTTTCCAACCCAAGATTCACTAGTTAAAAAAACTTCGGTAAAAGTTGACAAGAATAAACTCATTGAAGAGCATGTAGGAGAGGATTATGTTGCTTCTACTCAAATGCCTGATTATGCAAAGCGTCCTGATTATATTAATGAAGATACCAGACTAGACTTCACATACAAGAATAACCTGCGCTTCCTTAGATACTACCAGACTAACGCTGTTAAATCGATTCAAAATGCTGTAAAGAAAGGCAAGGATAGATTCCTTTTTGAAATGGCAACAGGTACTGGAAAAACTATGACTGCTGCTGCTCTAATTAAACTATTTTTAAGGACTGGAAATGCGCACAGAGTACTTTTCTTGGTAGATAGGATAGAACTAGAAGATCAGGCTTATAAAGCATTTAGAGACTACCTGAAAA